>DATDGA010000436.1:0-2076 GCA_036522335.1 Burkholderiales bacterium | reverse complement strand
GCAGACGCCGCCCGAGCTCGGCGCCGACATCGCCGAGAAGGGCATGGTGCTCACCGGCGGCGGCGCGCTGCTGCGCGACCTCGACCGGCTGTTCATGGAAGAAACGGGGCTCCCGGTGATCGTCGCCGACGACCCGCTTACCTGCGTCGTGCGCGGCTCGGGGAAAGCGCTGGAAAAAATGGAAAAGCTCGGGAGCATCTTCGCGAGCGAGTAGATCACCGAATGGAGGCCGGGGCGTGGGTTTTGGAGAAACGAGTGAAGCGCTCTTTTTTTGATTGGTTCAGGTTTCTCCAGTCTCTGTTCCAGCCTCTAGACTCCAGTCTCTAGCCTGATGGATTACCAGCCGCCGCCGTTTTTCAGCCGCGGTCCCGCGCCACTCGTTCGCCTCGGATTTTTCGTTTCTCTCGCCCTGCTTCTGATGGTCCTGGACGCGCGTTTCCGCTACGCGGAGTCGGTGCGCGAAGTGGCTGCCTTGCTCGCTTATCCGCTGCAGCGCGCGGCGCTCGCGCCGGCGGAGATCTTCAACGCGGCTGCCGGGTTCTTCACCACTCAGGTCTCGCTCACGCGTGAAAACGAGCAGCTCCGCTCAAAACAGCTGCTTGCCGCGAACGACTTGCTGACGCTCGACGCCCTGCGTGCGGAGAACGCGCAATTGAGGCGGCTGCTCGAGGCTCGCGAACGTCTACCGCGCCGGGCCACGCTTGCCGAGATCCTCTATCGCGGGCACGATCCTTTCTCTCGAAAAGTCGTTATCGACAAGGGCAACCAGCAAGGCATCCAGGTGGGGCAGGCGGTCATCGACGACATCGGTGTGGTCGGCCAGGTAACGCGCGTGCATCTGCTGCTCTCCGAAGTCACCCTGATCACGGACAAGGAACAGAGAACGCCCGTACAGGTTGTCAGGAACGGCCTGCGCGCGGTCATCTATGGAGGAGGGGACAAAGGCACGCTCGACTTGAGCTACACGGCGTCGAACGCCGACGTACTGGCCGAAGACGTGCTCGTGACCTCGGGCATAGACGGCACTTATCCCCCCGGGCTTCCGGTCGCGAAAGTATCACGCATCGAACGGGACGCGGCCTACTCCTTCGCGAAGATCACCTGCGTGCCCACCGCGGGGACGGATCAGAACCGGCAGGTGCTGGTGCTTTCTCAGGAAGTGAATCTCCCGGCCTATCCGGTCGAAACCGAGTCGGACACAGGCAAACTGCCGAAACAGAAGCGCACCAGAAAACGCGAATAGGCGCGAGGAAAAACCAGTGTCTTTCTACGAACAGCCGCAGCGCATCCTGCTCCCCGTGAATGTAGGTTTCATGGGACTCACTGTCGTGCTCGCCTTGCTCTTCAACCTGCTGCCGTGGCGCGATGTCATTGGACTGCCGGATATGGCCGCGCTCGTGCTTGCATTCTGGTGCGTCCATCAACCCCGCAAAATGGGAATCGGCATAGCGTGGCTCACGGGGTTGGTGATGGACGCAGGCAACGGCGCGCTCCTCGGCCAGCATGCCTTCGCTTACGCGGTTCTCGCCTTCGCCGCGATCGGCCTGCACAGGCGCATCCTGTGGTTCTCGGCCTGGCAGCAGGCGGCGCACGTGCTGGTGCTGCTGCTGGCGTGCCAATTGCTGATGCTCGCCGTGCGGACGGTCGCCGGCGGCGTGTTTCCCGGACTGGCCTACTTCACCGGAAGCTTCATCGCCGCGGCACTTTGGCCCACGGTGAGCTTCCTGCTTCTTCTTCCGCAGCGCAGGCCCGAGAGCTTCGACGAGAACCGGCCGATATGAGGACACATGACTGAGGCTCCGGAGAAATCCGAGGAATCTCCCCCGATCCCGGCCCGATCCCGGTTCCCCAGTCTTCCGTATTGAAGCAACATGCGTCTCGCGGAAATCAGAAATACGCAGCGCGATCTGCACTACTTCCAGCTGCGTCTGGGCGTCGCGGGAGTGGTGGTGCTTTGCACGTTCACCATTCTGTTCGCGCGTTTCTTCTACCTCCAGGTCGTCCAGCACCAGTACTACGACACCAAGGCCGAAGATAACCGCATCTCGATCCTGCCGATCCCGCCCAACCGGGGGC
>DATDGA010000435.1:0-16655 GCA_036522335.1 Burkholderiales bacterium | reverse complement strand
CCTCGAGCCGGGTGCCGGCGCTGCGCCGCGCGAACTTCAACCCGCGGGCTTCCAGGAGTTGCGAAACGTCGTCGAAGCGCTGCGGGTGACGCGGCACGATGACCAATAGTGCGTCGCCGAGGACGTTGTCCTCCAAGGCATCAAGCAACAGTGCTTCCTCGCCCTCGCGCGTGCTTGCGGCGAGCAGCACCGGGCGGCTGCCGAACCGAAGGCGAAACTGGGCCGCAAGCGACTCGCTCCCGGCGCTCGGCTCGGCGTCGAACTTGAGATTCCCCGTGACTTCCACCGCGCGTGCGCCGAGCGATCGAAGGCGTTCTGCGTCCTCGGCCGTCTGCGCTGCAACAGCGCTCAAGTCCTCCAACGCAGCCCGTGCAAGTGGCGCGACCAGACCGTAGCCGCGGGCCGACCTCGCCGACATTCGGGCGTTAGCAAGCAAGAGGGGCACGCCGGAGCGCTTACACTCCTCCACGAGATGGAACCAGATTTCCGTTTCCATCAGAATGCCGAGCCTCGGCCGGAAGTGACGCAGGAACCGCCTTACGGCGGAAGGGTAATCGTACGCGAGCCACGCAACGCGCACGCTGCCGCCGAGGAGCCGCTGTGCCGCTTCGCGGCCGGTTGCGGTCATTTGGGTAACCAGGAGATCGCAGTCCGGATGACGGGACTTGAGCGCTTGCAGCAGCGGTTCCGCCGCACGAGTCTCGCCCATCGATACTGCGTGCAACCAGATCACCGGCCTTCCAGGCGTCGTAGCGTAAAAGCCGAACCGCTCGCCGATGTTCCGTCTGTATTCCGGTTCTGCGCGGCCGCGCCACCACAGCCGTGCGAGCACGAAGGGAAAAGCGAGCCAAAGGAGCAATCTGTAGCCGGTCCGCCACATCAGAGCGCTCCGACCGATCCGAGGGTTCGCAACGCGTCGTCCGGCGAGGGATCGGCAGTCCGCCTTCGAATGCCAGTCGCCACCGGAAGACTGTGGACGACTTCGCCGAGTGAAGAAGTCTTAACGGTCAGGATTCTTTTCATGAACGCCAGAAACGTCCGGCCGCAACGCGGCGAAAGCGGTTAGAATGCCGCGCACAAGCCGCTGATTATACGGGTTGGCACCGGCTCTTCCCTCGCGCCCATGCCCCTATCTGTAGCCATTATTACCCGTAACGCCGCCGCGCAGCTGGGGCGCTGCCTTGCAAGCGTTGCCTTCGCCGAGGAAGTCATCGTCGTGGACTCCGGCTCAACCGATGGCACGGTCGAACTCGCGGTCCGCAGTGGCGCGCGCGTGCTCAAGCAGGATTGGCTTGGATTCGGTGCGCAAAAACAGTTCGCGGTCGATACCGCAAGCCATGACTGGGTACTGTGCGTGGACGCGGACGAATGCGTGAGTCCGGAGCTCCGCGAATCCATCGTCGCAGAACTCAAAGCGCCGAGAAACTTCGTCTATGCCATGCCGCGCCGCAACCGTTTTCTGGGGCGCTGGCTCAAACATGGCGAAGGCTACCCCGACTGGAGCGTGCGTCTGTTTCACCGCGCACACGCGCGCTGGGGCGACGAGCCCGTGCACGAAAAAGTCGTCGCCCGATCGCCCGTCCACAGGCTCTCGGGCGACCTGCTGCACGATTCCGCGGAAACGCTTGAAAAATATCTCGCCAAGCAGAACCGTTACACGAGCCTCCAGGCCGAATTGCTGCGTGCCGCGGGCCGCCGTGCGAACCCACTGCAACTGGTATTCTCGCCCTTGCTGCGTTTCATCAAATTCTACCTGGTGCGGCTGGGCTTTCTCGATGGCGTACCGGGACTGGTGCACATCACGATCGGTTGCATGAACAGTTTCAACAAGTATGCAAAGCTGAAGGCGCTGGAGCGCGCCTCGGAATGACAGTTCTCGTCACCGGAGGTGCGGGCTTCATCGGATCCAATTTCGTCCTCGACTGGCTCACTCAGGACGCGGAACCCATCGTCGATCTCGACAAACTCACGTATGCGGGCAATGCGGCCAATCTCGAAGCACTGAAGGACAACTCCTCGCATGTTTTTGTCCATGGAGACATCTGCGATCGGGATCGGGTACAGCGGCTGCTCGAGCGCCACACTCCGCGCGCGATCGTGCACTTTGCCGCCGAAAGTCACGTCGATCGTTCCATCCACGGTCCCGCTGAGTTCGTTCAGACCAACGTCGTCGGCACGCTGTGCCTTCTCGAGGAGGCGCGTGCCTTCTGGGAGAAACTGCCGCAGTCCGGGCGTGATTCCTTCCGGTTCCTGCATATCTCCACCGACGAGGTCTACGGCTCGCTCGGACCCGGCGATCCGCCTTTCAGCGAGACAAGCCCCTATGCACCGAGCAGTCCGTATGCGGCGTCGAAGGCGGCGTCGGATCATCTGGTTCGCGCCTACCATCACACTTACGGCCTGCCCACCTTGGTGACCAACTGCAGCAACAACTACGGCCCGTATCAATTCCCGGAAAAGCTCGTCCCCCTCATGATCCTGAATGCACTCATGGGCAAGCCCCTGCCGGTTTATGGTGACGGCAAGAATGTTCGCGATTGGGTGTTCGTAGCGGACCATTGCGCGGCGATTCGCGCTGTCTTGGCGCGCGGGCGCACCGGCGAAACCTACAACATCGGCGGCAACGCCGAGAAGTCCAATCTCGAGGTGGTCAACGCCATCTGCACACTCCTCGACGAAGCCCAGCCGCACCGCAAGAGCCCCCACGCGGAGCTCCTCACCTTCGTCAAGGACCGCCCGGGCCACGATCGACGATATGCGATGGATGCCGGGAAGATGTCGCGCGAGCTTGGCTGGAAGCCGGCCGAGAGTTTCGAATCCGGGCTGCGCAAGACGGTAGCGTGGTATCTGGACAATCCGGACTGGGTCGCCCACGTGACGAGCGGCGCCTATCGCACCTGGATCGAAAAGAACTACGGCAGGCGAGGCGCGGCATAGGGATTCGCGAAGACTTGGGAGCGTTTCGAAATCGCTAGCGCGAAAGGGGCCGATGCGTTGCTGCATTCTTGGCGGTTCGGGCTTCATCGGATACTGGGTAACACGACTGCTTGCGGCCCAAGGCCGGGAGGTCGTCGTAATCGGGCGAAGCGCAGTTCCCGCGCAACCGGTACCAGCGAACGCCGTATACGTGTCAGGCACTTACGCAGACAAGACCTTCTTGCGGCGAGTACTTGCAGGCACGGACGAAGTTATCGACCTGGCTTATTCGACGCATCCCCAAACGAGCTTTGCCGATCCTCTTCACGACATTGCTGACAATCTTCCGCCGACCGTCACTCTGCTGCAGGTGGCGGCAGAAATTGCAGTCAAGAGACTGGTGCTGGTCTCTTCTGGAGGAACTGTGTACGGCCTTGCCGGGGCAATCCCGATTTCCGAGGATCACCCGACGCATCCCGTTTCGCCTTACGGCATCACGAAACTTGCGGTGGAGAAATATGGTTTGATGTTCAATCATGTCTATGGCCTGCCCGTAGCCATCGCGCGCCCCGGAAATGCGTTCGGCGAAGGCCAGAAGCCATCGACGGGGCAAGGATTCGTCGCCGAGGCAATTGCGTGCACTCTTGAGGATCAAGTAATCTCTGTGTTCGGAGACCGGGGTACCGTGCGCGACTACGTCCACGTTGCCGACATCGCGAGCGGCGTCGTTGCCATCCTTGAGCACGGTGCGAGCGGTCATTGCTATAACATCGGGACGGGAATTGGGATGACGAACCTGGAGGTGCTCGACGCATTGGCGCCGTTGGCAAGACGCGCCGGGCGCGAGATCAGGCTCAGGACGTTGCCGCCGCGAAAGTTCGACGTCCCCCAGAATGTGCTGGACAGCAGCAAGCTCGTTCGCGCGACCGGATGGCATCCGCAAATCGGATTCCATGAGGGTATCGAGAGAGCGTGGAAGGCCGCGCTGCTCGGTCGAAATGCGTCTATTTCCCGATGAAAGGCATTATTCTCGCCGGCGGCAGCGGCACGCGGCTCTATCCGGTGACGCACGCAGTATCGAAGCAACTGCTGCCGGTATACGACAAACCGATGATCTACTACCCACTGAGCGCGCTGATGCTCGCCGGGATCAATGAAATTCTCGTCATCTCTACGCCTCAAGACACGCCTCGCTTCGAGCAGCTGCTTGGCGACGGCAAGCGCTGGGAAATGAATTTCCGCTATGAGGTCCAGCCCGAGCCCAAGGGCATCGCTCAGGCATTTCTGATCGGCGAGAAGTTCATCGACGGCGCGCCTTGCGCGCTGGTGCTCGGCGACAACATTTTCTACGGCCATGACCTTCAGCCCACGTTCCTCCAAGCGGCGAAAAAATCCTCTGGCGCGACCGTGTTCGCCTACCGCGTGCAGGACCCCCAGCGCTACGGCGTCGTTGAAATCGACGCGAGAGGTCATGCCCTCAGCATCGAGGAAAAGCCCGCGAAACCCAAGTCGCGCTACGCGGTGACCGGCCTCTACTTCTACGACGAACAAGTCGTGCGCATCGCAAAATCGCTCAAACCTTCGGCGCGCGGAGAACTGGAGATCACCGACCTCAACCGCCGCTACCTCGACGAGGGCAAGCTCCACGTCGTAACGCTGGGGCGCGGACACGCGTGGCTCGACACCGGCACGCCCGAGTCACTGCTCGAGGCGAGCCAGTTCATCGAGACCATCGAGCGCCGCCAGGGACTGAAGATCGGCTGTCCCGAGGAGATCGCTTGGCGCAAAGACTGGATCGACGACGCACAGCTCAAGGCCTTGGCCGCGCCTCTGAAGAACAGCGGTTACGGCAGCTACCTGCTCTCCCTGCTGCGGGAAGGCGTCGACCCGCGCGAGGCATGAAGGCGACCCCGACGCAACTGCCGGAAGTGCTCCTGATCGAGCCAAAGGTATTCGGCGATTCGCGCGGATTCTTCTTCGAGAGCTGGAACGAGAGGGAGTTCGAGCGTGCCGGAATCCACGCCCGATTCGTCCAGGACAATCACTCGCGCTCGGGACGCGGCGTGCTGCGCGGGCTGCACTACCAAATCCCCCAGCCGCAGGGCAAGCTGGTACGCGTTGTCGCCGGCGAGATCTTTGACGTGGCCATAGACATCCGCCGCAGCTCCCCCATGTTCGGCCGCTGGACGGGAAACAGATTGAGCGCGGAAACGCCCCGGATGATTTGGGTTCCGGTCGGTTTCGCCCACGGTTTTTGCGTGTTGAGCGAATCGGCCGAAGTTCTGTACAAGACCACCGACTTCTACGCGCCCGAGCACGAGCGCTGCATTGCCTGGAACGATCCGGACCTTCGTATCGATTGGCCGCTCCCCGGCACGCCTGCCCTGTCGCCTAAAGACGCTACAGGGACGCGATTGAGCGATGCCGAAGTATTTCCGTGAAGATCCTTCTGACGGGCAGGAACGGGCAACTCGGTTGGGAACTCGAGCGGAGCCTCCCGCCCCTCGGGCAAGTGGTCGCTTTCGATCGCGCATCGCTCGATCTTACCGACCCCGATCAGACAATCGCGCGAGTGCGCGACGTCAAGCCGGAGATCATAGTCAATGCGGCAGCCTACACGGCGGTGGACCGCGCCGAGTCCGAGCCGGAACTCGCGATGCAAGTCAACGGCACCGCCCCGGGCATTCTCGCCGAGGAAACCAAACGCCTTGGCGCACTGTTGATCCACTACTCGACCGACTACGTCTTTGATGGCACCAAGCCCGCGCCTTATCTCGAGACCGATACGCCGAACCCGGTCAACGCCTACGGCAGAAGCAAACTGGAAGGCGAGCGGGCGATCCAGGCGAACGGCTGCCGGTATCTGGTGCTGCGCACCAGCTGGGTGTACGGCATGCGGGGTACGAACTTTCTTCTCACGATTCTGCGCCTCGCCCGCGAGCGCCCCGAATTGCGCGTGGTGAACGACCAGATTGGAGCGCCAACGTGGTCCCGCGACATCGCGACCGCAACTGCGCAATTGACCAAGGAGGCCGAGGCCGGAAAGACCGGTGGCCTGTTTCACCTTACAGCGGGTGGCGCGACTAGCTGGCATGGCTTCGCGCGCGAAATCCTCAAGGCACGCGGGATCGATACACCGCTCAGGCCCATATCCACGGCGGAATATCCAACCCCGGCGAAGAGGCCCGCAAACTCGCTGCTGTCCTGCGCCACCATCCTGGCACGCTGGAAGCTGGAGCTGCCGGAATGGCAGCAATCGCTGGCACGCTGCCTTCGCTAGAATGGCACGTTGATTGTCGACGTGCCCTCTGGCGCGCGGGAAAACCCGTCTTGGACCTGAACGAGCGAGTACGGAGTTACTGGGAACAGGAACCCTGCGGCACCGGAGAATCGGTGGCGGGCGATCTGGAGCCCGGTTCCCTCGAATGGTTCGAACGCATCGAAGAACACCGATACGCCGCCGAGCCATTCATTCACCAAGTGGCGCAATTCACACGACATCGCGGCAGGACGATCCTCGAGGTCGGGGTTGGCGCGGGAACCGATCATCTTCAGTGGGCGCGCGCCGGCTGCCGGTGCTTCGGCGTCGACCTGACCGACGCGGGCATCGAGACCACGCGCAAGCGGCTTATGCTTTACGGCTTCGAATCCCGACTGCAGCGCGTCAACGCCGAGCGACTGCCCTACGCGGACGCAACGTTCGACATCGTCTATTCCTGGGGCGTCATCCACCACTCGGAAAGACCCGAGCGGATCGTCGCCGAGATCCGCCGCGTGCTCAAACCGGGCGGCACATTCATCGGCATGGTTTACAGCCGCCGCTCGCTGCTCGTCCTCAAGCTTTGGGTTCGTCACGCGCTGCTCAAGGGGCGACCCTGGCGCAGCCCGGCAGACGTCGTCTGGAATCACGTCGAAAGCGTTGGCACCAAGGCCTATACGGCCGATGAGGTCCGCCGATTGCTCGGCGGCTTTTCCTCCGCAACGCTGAAGCCGTTCATCACGAACTACGACACGACGAAGGTTCCCCGTTGGCTGCGGTGCTTGTTGCCGGACGCCTGGGGTTGGTTCATCACTTTCAAGGCGGTGCGCTAGATGTGCGGGGTAGTGGGGGCATTTACCTTCGCGAACTCCGGTTTCAGCATCACGGTTCCGTATCTCGAGCGCATGCGGGATACGATGGTCCACCGCGGTCCCGACGGTGCGGGGGTCTGGATCTCACCCGATGGGCGTGTGGGTCTCGGCCATCGCCGGCTCTCGATCGTCGATCTGTCCGACTTGGCAGCGCAACCGATGGCTAACGCGGACGGCACGCTACTTGTCAGTTTTAACGGTGAAATCTACAACCACGCGGCGATCCGCAAGGACCTCGAGCGGACGGGCAAGTATCGGTGGAAGACCGACCATTCCGACACCGAAGTCATCCTGCACGCTTTCGAGGAATGGGGGATCGAGTGCCTCGAGCGTTTCCGCGGCATGTTCGCGTTCGCATTGTGGGATGCAGTCCGCCGCGAACTCTGGCTGGTGCGGGACCGGATCGGCGTAAAGCCCCTTTACTACAGCGTGCACCACGGCCGCATCGTCTTCGCCTCGGAGATCAAGGCGCTCCTCGAGGATCCCGGCCAAGCGCGCGCCGTGCATCCCGAGGCGTTTTATCACTATCTGTCGTTCCTCACGACACCCGCTCCGCAGACCCTATTCGATGGAATTCGCAAACTCGCACCGGGCACTTGGCTTCGGGTGCGAGACAACGGCTCGATCCAGGAACGCTGCTACTGGGACGTATGGGACCGCACCGAGCCGCTCGTTGCGGCGAGCGAAGGCGAGATCCGGGAAAGGCTGCTCGCCAGCCTGCGCGAATCGGTGAGCCTGCGCAAGCTGAGCGATGTGCCCGTGGGCGTGTTTCTCTCCGGCGGCATCGACTCGAGCACCAACACGGCCCTCTTCTCAGAGGGCGAGGCCGGGCCGGTACGAACGTTCACTATCGGCTACGAAGGGGACCACGCGAGCTACCGCAATGAGTTGCAGTACGCCCGCCGGATGGCGGCCCAGGTCGGCGCCGAGCACCACGAGAGACTGCTCAACGCCGATGAGTTGATCGACTTCCTGCCGACCATGGTGCATCTGCAGGACGAACCGATCGCCGATCCGGTCTGCTTTCCTGTCTACTGCGTGTCCAAGCTCGCACGGGAAAACGGAGTTGTCGTCTGCCAGGTTGGGGAGGGGGCCGACGAGCTCTTCTGCGGCTATCCTCTGTGGAAGACCACACTGGCGTTGCAACGCTGGAGCGATTGGCCGGTCCCGGCAGTCCTGAAGCGGCTCGGGCTTTCCGCCATGCGACTCGCGGGACAGGACCGTTCCCCTCGCTACGAGTGGCTGCGGCGCAGCGCGGACCGGGAGCCGGTTTTCTGGAGCGGCGCCGAGGCATTCACCGAAGGCCACAAGCAGCGTCTGCTCGCTCCAGGTTTCAGGCGAAAGATCGAAACGCGCTCCTCATGGGAGGCGCTCCGGCCGGTGCGGGAACGCTTCGACGAAGCCGCCTGGGATCGCTCCGATCTCAACTGGATGACTTACGCCGATCTGCGCCTGCGCCTGCCCGAATTGCTGCTCATGCGCGTGGACAAGATGAGCATGGGTGCGAGCCTCGAGGCGCGCGTGCCTTTTCTGGATCACAAGTTCGTCGAGCTGGCGATGAGCATTCCCACGCAAATCAAGGTCGGAGATGGCCAGCTCAAGTACCTGCTGAAAAAGGCGATCCGCGGTCTCGTTCCCGACGAACTGATCGACCGTCCGAAGCAGGGCTTCGGCGTCCCGGTTCACGAATGGTCGTTCGGACGCCTGGGCGAGCGCACCCGCGCGGAGCTCGACCGCTTCTGCCGGGACACCGGGTATTTCGATCGGCGCGAAGTCTTCCGGCTCCTGGACGGCGGGGCCGGGATGCAGGTCTGGTATCTGCTGAATTTTGCGCTGTGGTGGCGTGCCTATGTCGCCCGCTGAGGATGCCTACGGCCTGGCGAAGCGACTGGCATTCTGCGCGGAGATCATCGATTCGCGAAGACCGGCGCTCGTTCTCGATGTGGGCTGCGGGACCGGCGAGAATCTGACTCGGCCGCTCGCCGAGCGGTTACCCGAAGTGCGATTTCTCGGTATCGACGACGAACTAGAGAGCATCCGCTACGCGCGGGCCCGCGCGGCGCTGCCGAATCTGTCCTTCGGAGGACACGAAGAGCTCGCGCAGGCAATTGGCGCCGATCTGATCATCGCCTCGGAGGTGATCGAGCATGTGGCATCGCCTGAGGAGCTTCTCGTTGCCACCGGCAACCGTCTCGGACCCGGCGGGCGTATGGTCGTCACCACGCCGAACGGCTACGGGCCTTTCGAACTGGCGTCGCTCATCGAAGTACTGCTCAGGCTCAGCGGCGCATTCGCGCTCCTTCGCAAGGCCAAGCGGGCCCTGGTCGGAGGCGGCACCACGAAGGAGGCGCGAGACACGCTCGCGGCAAGCCCGCACGTCAGCTTCTTCTCCTACCGCCGGATCCGCGAGGTCTTCGCTTCCACCGGTTTCGAGATCGAGCGCTATCAGGCAAGGACCCTGCTGTGCGGTTTCGGCTTCGACAGCCTGGTGAAGGGACTCGCTCTTGGACAATGGAACGCCAGGGTCGCCGACCGGCTTCCCCCGCAATGCGTGAGTGCCTGGATGTTCGTGCTGAGGAAAACCGCGCCACGCCCGGCAGCGCCGTATCGACGTGGCTTCGTCGCGCGATGGCGCCGGCGGCTGAACGAGCGTTGCTGGGGCAAGGGCGGAACGCGCGACGCTGCGAGATGAGGCATTTCGTGCTGGTCCTGTCGGTCGACATCCTTGCCAAACTGGCATTGGGGATTGTCTCCATCGCACTCATCCGTTTCATGCCGGTGGGGGAGTATGCGGGGCTTACCCTCGCCGTTTCGGCAGCGGGACTCGCTGCGCAGGTCATTTCCGCAGGGGTCAATCGCATCTACATCATCGGCTTCGAGCGCCATGCGCTGGCGGGCAAAGTCGAGACCCTGCTCGCGCTGCAACTTGCGGGCATTGTGGCGGTAACGCTCGTGGCCCTGCCCTTCTCCGGCGCGTTTGGAGGCCTTTATCACGTGGCGGGGGCTCTGGCGGGCGCGATGGTGATATCGGAATTCTCGAAAACCTATTACCAGCGTGAGCTGCGCTTCGCCCGCTATTCCGTCATAGAGCTCGGGCGCACAGCCGCGCAGGGAGTGGCGATCTCCGGAGTGTTGCTCATCTACGGAGAGAATCTGGACGCCGCCGCGGTCCTTTGGGCGCAGGCCGGAGCCCTCGCGCTCGCGTTTTGCGCCGCCCTGTATCCGGTTCTGCGATGGCGGAGATTTGCGGACCTGTCCTCGATGGCTGCGCTGGTGCGGAACGTCGCTGCGGGACCGTATGCGCTCCTGTTCCTTTATTTTTCCCTCATCGCGGTATTCTCGCAAGTAGACGTCGTGTTGGTGAGATGGCTCGCTGACGACCAGGTCCTTGCAAGCTACGGCGCGGCCTTGCGGTACTATGGTTTGCTTTCGCTGGCGCTCGGCGCGGTGCACGCGGTCCTTCTGCCGGCAATCCAGCAAGCGAGATCGGGCGAGGAACTCGACAGTCTCTACTCACAGCATTTTCGGCTCGTACTGGTCTTCGCCCCGGTGGTTGTCCTGGCGGCAGTGGCTGCGGGATGGGTGATGCCCTGGGTCGACCACGGCCGCTACCCGGACTCGGTAACGGCCTTTCGCGTGCTTGCGCTCTCGACGATCGTTTCCTTCGCATTCAGCCCGCACGTCAACCTCCTCATGAAACTGGAGCGTTTCCGCTTTCTGGTCGTTCTCGTCGCGATTGCGCTCGGCGTCAACGTCGCGATGCTGTTATTGTTGGTTCCGCGGTATGGCGCAATCGGTGCTTCGGTGGGAATGATGACCGCAGCCGCTTGCGTGACAATACCTATCTATGTCGAGTCACGTCGGCTCAGGCTCCAGAAAAAATGAGCGATCGCAAGCGTTTCGACGCTCTTTATCAGCAATGCGTGACGGAGATGGTGGCTCGAATGCCGGAGGACTGGTCGGCATTCGCGAAACACAACGTCGGATGGCGCAAGGGCCGGTTCGATGCTCAAGGGTATCTTCGAATGTCGGCCGAACGATACTGGCGCGCCTACCGCCTCGTTGTCTCGGCCCGCGCGCGCAGCGTGCTCGACGTGGGGGGCTTTCTCGCCGCCTTTCCGCTCGCGCTCGCGCGGCTCGGATTCGACGTGGCGATCGCCGAGCACTACGAGTACTACGGGACCGCTTTCGACCGGATCGCCGGGCACGCACGGGAAAACGGCGTCCGGGTCATCGACATGGATTTCACGGCAACGGTCCCCGATCGGGCCACGTTCCTGGAGTCCTTCGACGCCGTGACGTGCATGGCAGTTGCAGAGCATCTCGCGCATTCCCCGCGCGCGCTGATGGAGAATATCCGCGCCGCGCTCAAGCCGGGAGGCACGCTCGCCTTCGAGGTACCGAATCTCGCTTTTTGGCCTAAGCGCTACGCCTTTCTTGTGCGTGGAGAGAGCGTGCTCGCGCCGATGTCCGATGTCTATCACTCGGACGTACCGTTCACCGGCCATCATCGCGAATACACGATCGCCGACGCCCGCTACGTCGTCGGCGAAGCGGGGCTGGATGTGGTCCGCGAGGAAACATTCAACTACGGTTTCGATACTCGGTCGGCCTGGAACCGGCTGAAATACGCCCCGGCTTTCCTGCTCAAGGATTGGGCCGAGGTCATTCTGCTGCAATGCCGGAAGGCCTCCGGCGGGACGCGATAGTCGAGGGAGGAATGCCGTCCTTTCGCTCCACGATCGCACGCGCGCTGAAGCGGCCACCGCATGTCGTGGCGTCCGGGATCTGGAACCGACTCACGCGCGTTCGACGGGAGGGGCGCCAACGTAGTCGGGACTTGAGCGTCGCGAGCTATCTCCGTGACGGCGCACCGCAGTCGCTCGCGTGCCTGGCGCGGGTTCCCAGCGCGGCATCCCTCGCTCCGCACGCGGAAACCCTCTTCAGCCTCGCGCGCCAGGCGATCGCGCATGAATTCGACTTGCTCGGTTCGGGGCCCGCGGTCGTGCGCCACGGTATGCGCTGCCGCGGTCTGGGACAGCACCGATTCCCTCCGGGCGCGGAAGTACACGCCGCAGGAGACGGGGCGTGGCTCGAGCCTATCGTCAACCCCCCGAATCTCGCCGAATCGCGACGCATCTGGTCTCTCGTCGACCAAGGCTACGCGCCGATCGACTGGCATATCGACTTCAAGTCGGGCTTCCGCTGGCCGGTGCGAACCTGGTATCGGGACGTACCGGTCTATGCCAACCCGCGCGGTGCCGACATCAAGCTCCCCTGGGAGCTTGCCCGCTGCCAGCACCTCCCGCGGCTCGCGCTCGCGTACTCGATCGCGCGGGAAAGCAACGCGCAGACGGCCAAGTCCTTTGCACGTGAGTTCCGCAACCAGGTTCTCGATTTCGTGTCTGCGAACCCGCCGCGCTACGGTGTGAACTGGGCCTGCACGATGGAAGTGGCGATCCGCGCGGCGAACTGGGTCATCGCGCACGATTTCTTTCGTGCTAGCGGCGCCGCGTTCGATCCGGAGTTCGAAGCGCTGATCGCGCGCAGCATCCGCGAGCACGGGCTGCATATCGCGACGAACCTCGAGTGGAGCGACGGGCTGCGCGGCAATCACTATCTCGCCGATATCTGCGGTCTCTTGTTCGTCGCCGCCCACCTTCCCCCGGACGAGTCGACTGATGCCTGGCTTGCGCTTGCACTCCAGGAGCTGCTGCGGGAGGTCCAGTATCAGTTCAACCCCGAGGGTTCCAATGTGGAGGCGTCGACCAGCTATCACCGGCTCTCCGGCGAAATGACGGTCTATTGCGTGGCGCTCGCGCTCGGATTGCCGAAGGAGCGGCTGGCCGGTCTCCAGCGGCTGAGACGTTCCCGGTTTCCGGAGCGCGTGGTGCTCGACGGACCGCCGGCGATATCCGAATCGGGCGAGCTCGATCTGCCAGAAGGGCTGTGCGAGCGCATCGCGCGGATCGCCGAGTTCACCCGCGACCTGACCCTGCCCAACGGGGCGATCGCACAATTCGGTGACAACGACAGCGGACGGTTCTTCAAGCTGCCCGGAACCTTCCGGCGGTTCGATGTGCGCAAGGCCCGCGACCGCTACAGCGTGCCCGATTTGTCTGGACTCGTAGCCGACTACCTGGATGAGGACGTACTCGATCACCGGCATTTCGTTGCCGCGGCAAATGCTCTTCTCGGTCGCGACGATCTGGGCCGTTTCGCCGCCGGGCGGGAGATCGATACGGAGATCATCGGCCTGCTTTCCGGCGGCCGGAGACTCCCCGCGGCGAAACCGAACGCGGCGCCCACCGGAGCTGGATTGCAGGACGACTTCGAGCGCATGCGCGAGCGTATTCGCGGACTCCCGGAAAAACGGCGTCAGCGTTACGAATTCACGGATAGGGGGAGGGGTCTGCAAGACAGACTCTCGACCGTTGTGTACCCGGCATTCGGGCTCTATATAGTGCGATCGGAGCGCCTCTACCTGGCGATACGCTGCGGTCGCCTCCACCCTCGAGGTGCAGGCGCTCACGCACACAACGACCAGCTCGCGATCGAACTCTGGATCGACGGCCAGCCGTTCGTGACCGATCCCGGCACCTGGGTATACACGCCCCTCCCCGACGAGCGCAATCGCTATCGCTCTGCGGGCGCGCATTTCGCGCCCCGCATTGCCGGCCGAGAACCGTCGCGCCTCGACGAGGCATTGTTCGTCATGAGAGACTCGGCGCATGCGCGCTGCGTCTATTTCGGCCGCAACGGTTTTGCGGGGGAGCATGTAGGTTTCGGCGCGCCAGTGCTGCGCGCAATCACGCTCGAAGCCGATCGTGTAATCGTCGAAGACGGCTCGCTGGGCGAGCCCCTCGTTCGCCTTGAGGCGACGCCGCGGCTTCCGGTCTCCAACAAGTACGGATGTCAGCTGGCATGAGCCGCGCGGGTCGAGCGCCGGGCAGGATGCTTATCATCAGTTTCCAATATTGGCCGGCGCTCAACGCACGCGCGTTTCGCTGGACAGCGCTCGCCGAGGCCTGGGCGCTTGGGGGACGCGAGGTGCATATCGTTTGTGCGCGGCTGCCCGATCGTCCCACCTTCGAAACGGTCAACGGCGTGCAAGTTCATCGCGTCGGCAACGCGTGGATCGAAGGCCTGCGCGCCGGGATGCCTACTACCGATGTCGGGACGACAGCCGCCCGAAACGGGATCCGCCGCGTAGTATCCGCCGCCGCCCGGGCGGCCTGGCACGCGATCTACTGGCCCGACACGAGTTGCGCGTGGTATTTCGCCGCGCGAAGCAAGGCGCGCGAACTGCTCGCCACCTTCGCGCCAGAGGCGCTCGTTTCGGTCTCGCCCGCCTTCACCGCTGTTGCGGTTGTCCGCTCGCTCGCGCGCCTTACGCCGCGGGGATTCCGCTGGCTGATCGACCTCGGGGACCCGTTCTCGTTCGCGGAGGAGGCTCCGCCGAACAACCTCCGCCTCTACCGGAGCCTGAATCTTCGATTCGAGCGCGCCTGCTTTGCCGCGGCCGATTCCGTCTCGGTCACCACATCCGCGACGCGAGATCGCTACGCCGCGCTCTTTCCGGAGAGTGCGCGAAAGATCGCGGTGATCCCGCCGCTCGTCGCCTTGCCCGAGGCACGCGGCGGAGTCGAGCCCGGCGGACCATCGAATCGTTGCCGGCTTGCTTTTCTGGGCAGACTGTACCCGACGATCCGGCGCCCGGACTTCCTGCTTGCAATTTTCGCTGCACTCGCCGAGGGTCCGGGGGGAGAACGCTACGACCTGCATTTCTACGGCGAAACCCGGGAATGCAACGCAAGCTTCACCACCTACGGGCACATGCTCGGCCGCAACCTCTTCCTGCACGGCCCGGTGTCACGCGATCGGGCGGCTGCGGCGATGCGCTCCGCCGACGTCCTCGTCAACATCGGGAACGATACGCCCTACCAGCTTCCGAGCAAGATCGTCGAGTACGCGATGACGGGAAGGCCCATTCTCAATATCGCGCTTCGCTCTGACGACAGTTCCGCGCGTTTTCTCGACGACCATCCGGCCCACCTCACTCTCGCGGCGCGCGCGGAGGGGCCGGCGCACGAAGACTTGCGCATGCTGCGTGAGTTCCTGGCGCGCAAGCCGCTGGAGATGCCGGAGGCTATGCGGCGCGCCTGGCTCGCGCCGTACTCGCTGCCCGAGATCTCAGCGCGCTACGATGCCCTTCTCTCGGGTGACCCGGTCTCCAGGGACGCCGCAAGCCGATGAGCGAGCGGAACAATCATGCGCCGCAGATCGTCGCACCGCGCGCGCCCGTGAGCGCGATCATTCCGTGTTTTCGCTGCGGCGGGACGATCCGGCGCGCAGTGGCATCGGTGGCGGCGCAGTCGCTCCTCCCCGCCGAACTCATCCTGATTGACGACGCGAGCCAAGACGGCACGCTCGGGATTCTTAAGGACCTGCAGCGCGAATTTGGAGAGCCCTGGGTGAAAGTCATCGCTTTGGACAGGAACTCCGGGCCCTCCGGCGCGCGCAACGCCGGGTGGGATGCTGCATGCGGAAAGTACATCGCGTTTCTGGACGCCGATGACGCATGGCATCCGCGCAAGGTGGAAATTCAGCACGCGTTCATGGAGGCGCACCCCGAGGTGACTCTTTGCGGGCATGACCACGTGCGCCTGAGCGACGGCGACAGCATGGACACGCCGCTGTGCCGCCCGGGTTACCGCGGCATTTCACTCGGCGCGCTTCTGCTGTCCAATCGCTTCGTCACGCCCTCGGCGATCGTACGACGGGACATCCCGCTGCGGTTTCAGGTCGGCAGGAGGCACATGGAAGATCATCTGCTCTGGATCGAGATCGCGTCGGAAGGCCGGTCGGTCGTACGCCTCAATGAAGCCCTGGCGTTTACGTTCAAGGCACCTGTCGGGGCTTCGGGACTTTCCGCGCGCGCCTGGGAGATGAGAAAAGCGGAAATCGCCAACTTCTGGGCGCTGCGCAAATCGGGACGCCTGGGTCTTGCGGCAACGCTCGCCCTCTGCGCCTATTCGCTCGCGAAGCACCTGGTCAGGTTGCTCCTCCTTACCGGGCGACGAGAGACCCGATGAACGAACGCCCTAGGCCCTCGAGCGGCGCGGCCGCGGACCCCGCCCGCGTCTCGATCTCGGTGGTGAGCCACGGCCAGGCGCGCCTTGTGGCGAGCTTGCTCGCCGATGTTGCCGCCCACGTCCGGACACCGATCGAAGTGATCCTCACCCTGAACCTCCCCGAGGTGCTGCCCTTCGACCCTGCGCGCTTTGCCTTTCCGCTGCGAATCGTGGAAAACGCCGCACCGAAGGGATTCGCGGCCAATCAGAATGCGGCGTTTCGCGCAAGCCGAGGCGGATTCTTTTGCGTGCTCAACCCCGATATCCGTATCGAGCGAGATCCTTTTCCGGAACTTCTGAAATGCTTTCTGGATCCTGCTGTCGGGGTCGCGGCACCCCTGATCAGGAACCCGGCCGGTTCGATCGAAGACAGCGCGCGGCGGTTTCCAACGCCTCTTTCGATCCTGCGAAAGGCGTTTCTCCGCCGATCTTCACTTGAATACTCCGTTGAGGACGCGCCGGCGCATCCCGAGT
>DATDGA010000434.1:0-6776 GCA_036522335.1 Burkholderiales bacterium | reverse complement strand
TCCTGCTTGATCCTGTCCGCGTTGAATTTCGCCGCGCGCTCGCGCATGGTTTTCAGCACTTCTTCCAGTGGCGGCGGCTCCCCCTGGATCCAGCGCAGGGGGTTGATACGCGCGACGACAAAGGCCCGGAGATAGGGGCTCACGAAGCCGCGCGCTTTGAGCTTGGCGATCACTTCGGCGACGCGCGCGTCGAGGTCCATCAGCATCTCCGCGTGCTTTTCGTGCTCCTTGATAGCTTTCGACAGCGGCTCGTTCGTGAACTTCTCCAGCCGCCGCATGATCGGGTTGTACGCGCCGCCGGCAAACTTGCCGTTCTTCTCGTAGCACACGCCGAGTGTGACCAGCGAAGCCTCCTCCAGGTAGTGGGCAAACTCGCTTTCCGCGCGCTTCGCGTCCTCGTCGTCGTCCAACAATCCGCGAGTGATGCGGATCACTTCGAGCGACTTCTCGCGCAGGTTGTGCGCTTTTTCGGTGTTGAGCGCGAGGATCTGCCAGGCGATGTCGCGCCTGGGCACGACCAGCGCCGTGATCGAACGAGCACCCAGCCTCCTCATCGCCTCGAGGCGGTGCCTTCCGTTCGGGGTCCAGAAGCCTTCCTTGGGCGCGGTGACTGCGATCACCGGGTCGAGAAACATCCCGGTGCGATGCAGAACGTCGGCGAGCTTCCTGTGGTGGGCCTGTGAAAGATCGCGCTGGAAAGGCGTCGGCTCGATGCGATCGATCGGAACGATCGCGAGGATGAGAGCGTTCTTTCCGAGCGGGTCGCTGTAGGCGCCGAGCACGAGACCCCCTTCGCGCTCGATTCTCTCCCGCACTTCCTCGGCGTCCGGCGGGAGCGAGTCGAGCCGGCATTCGGCTGGCGACAGTCCGCGCGTGCCTGGTTTCGCCTTCCTCGGCATGCGTTTCGCCAGGGCACGCTTCAGCCCGGATTTGCGCTTGGGTTTCGGTGTAGCCATGGGGGCACTATGATGATCGCATTCGCCCGTGACCGCAAAACCGCCCGGCCCGGCTGACAATCAGATGGCGGGCCGTTTTCTCCTGCGCTTGTCTTCGTACATCCGGCGGTCGGCGAACCGGATGAGGTCGCCGGCCGAATCGCCGTCGTCGGGTACGATGGCCGACCCGATCGATGCCCCGACCCGGAGGGACTGCCCTGCATAATCGAGCGGCGTCTCCACGGCCAGACGCACGCGCTCGATGAGCTCGGGGATTTTCTGGCGGTCGGTGCTTTCCAGCACTACGACCAGCTCGTCGCCGCCCCAGCGACCCACACTGTCGACATCGCGCACCGCGTGCACCGCGCGCGCCGCGACGCCCTGCAGAACCGCGTCCCCGGCCCGGTGCCCGTACCGGTCGTTGACCCGCTTGAACCCGTCGAGGTCGACGAAAAGGAGCGCGGATACCGTGGACGGGTTGCGGCGCTGGGCCGAAATCGCGCGGTTCATCCTGTCCTCGATCAGGCTCCGATTCGGCAATCCGGTGAGCATATCGAACATCGCCAGACGCGCGAGCCGCGCGCGCTGCACCAGGAACGCGTACGCGCCCCAGCCGAGCAACGCCGCGAGCACCCATACCGCAAGGCGCAAGGGCCGGAGTCCGTGCCCGTCGAGGTCCGAGGATATCGCCTGCATTCCCACGACCCACTTGCCGCCGGGCACATCGACGTCGATGAGCTCGACGCCGCTTCGCTCGAAAAGCTCCGAGTCCCCCCAGAACGTGCTGCCCCGCATGCCGCGCCCGTCCCTGCCGCGAACGGCGAGCTCGATATTTTCGGGTGCATCCTTGAACGCGTCGGCGAACAGCGAGTCGGCGTCGATGACCGTCGATATCAGTCCCCAGTATTTTCCGCGGACCATCACGGGAACGTGGTAGACCAGGCCGCGGCCACCCTGGATGAGCTGCTGCGGGCCGAGGAGGGCCGGCACGCCACCGTCGATCACGCGCCTCACGCTCCGCCACTGGTCCGGCACGCTCCGGTAGTCGAGGCCAACCACCTTTTCGTTGCCCTTGAGCGGGTACAGGTGGGTGATCCGGTATCCGACCGCGATACCGAAATTACGGATGTGGTGCACGTCCCCGTGAAGCCTCTGGAGGATGGCTTCGACCTCGCGTCGGTTCAGGTTTCCGCCTCGCGCCACGAGATAGCTGTTCAGCCCGACGGTGGGAAAGAGCACGCCCGCCAGCTCGCGGCTCAGCCGGGCCTGCAGCAAGGCTCCCAGGGACATCAGCGCGACTTTTCTCTGGGCGTTGACGCGGCTCGTCTCGATGTCGAGGATGGCGCCGCCGGCCAGCACAATTGCGAGGAAGACGACAACCCCGACGAACGCAAGACCCCAGCGCATCCAAAGCACCTTGAATCCCGCGTACGCGCGGGACAGAAACAAGGCGATCAAATCCAGAGAAAACCTCAAAGGTCCTACCTACCCTCCCGGGCGCAGGTCTGCCGGACGACGAGCCGATCCCGTCTGCTCTGCTGTTCTTCCATTATCCGCCGGCACAGGCCCGTCCCGCGAAGCGGCTAAGTCGTCGCTGATTGGGCGGGCCCGCGCCTGCTCTCGAGGAATTCGAAGATTCCGTTCCCCGCGATCATCGCGAAAAGAAACACCAGGCCTTTCACCGAGCCTGAACCTGCCAATACCAGCGCGGGCCCCGGGCAGATTCCGGAGAGGCCCCAGCCCAGACCGAACACCAGGCTGCCGAGCACGAGCCGCGGGTCGATGCCGCGCCCGGTCGGAAGGAGCACCGGTGCGCCGAGCAGCGTGCGCGTCCGCCTTTTCATCAGCGCGAAGGCGCCCGCACCGACGGCGACCGCGCCCCCCATGACGAGCGCAAGCGAAGGGTCCCAGGCACCGGCGAGATCGAGAAAGCCGAGCACCTTCGCCGGATTCGCCATCCCGGCGACGATGAGTCCCAGCCCGAACACGAGACCCGCTGCGAAGGACGCGACCGTATACAAGTAATGCCTCACGATCCGATCAGGTGGCGTGCGACGAACACGGTCGCGAAGCCGGCCGCCATGAATGCCGCAGTCGCGGCGATCGAGCGCGAAGACAGTCGCGAAACCCCGCACACGCCGTGGCCGCTGGTACATCCCGCGCCGTAACGCGTGCCGACGCCCACGAGGAGCCCCGCCGGGATGAGCGCGCCAAAGCCCGCGTCGATTTGAATTCCGGGCAGCACGGCGAAGAGATTCCAGGCGAGCGGCGCGGCAACCAGCCCGGCGACGAAGGCGATCCGCCACGAGATGTCGCCTGACTGCGGACGCAACAGGCCGCCGAGGATGCCGCTGATCCCGGCGATGCGGCCGTTCAACACAGCAAAGAGCGCGGCGGCGGCGCCGATGATCGCGCCGCCGATCAGGGCCGATGCGGGAGTAAACGAATTCCAAGCGATCGACATGGGACGGTCCTCGGCAGCCCGGCCAGACGGAAGCGTCGACCGGCGGATGTCGAGCATAATACAGGCTTGCGAAAAGAGATTTCCGGATCGGAGGCCGCATGAGGTGCGCCCGGATTCTGCTCCCGGCAGTCCTTTGGGCGTGGGGCCCGGCCGCGTTCGCGCAATCGCCGGCCGACTATCCCGGCCGCGCCATCCGCATCATCGTGCCGCTTGCGGCGGGCGGCAATGTCGACATCGTCGCACGCACGGTGGCGGAGCAGGTTTCGAAGAGCCTGGGCCAAGCGGTCATCGTCGAGAACAAGCCCGGAGCTTCGAGCCTCGTCGGCACGCAGTTCGTCGCGAAGGCCGCGCCCGACGGCTATACGATACTCGCGATCGCGAACACCTTCGCCACGGTTCCCTTGATCGTGCCCAGTCCCGGCTACGACCCGCTGAAGGACTTCGCGGGTATCACCCTCACTTGTCTCGTGCCCCAGGTCCTGATCGCGAATCCCGCGCTGCCGGCGCGATCGGTGAAAGAACTCATCGACCTCGCGCGCTCGCAGCCGGGCAAACTTTCCTACGCGTCTTCTGGAAACGGCTCGACCGGCCACATGGCGGCGGAGCTGTTCAGCAGTCAGGCCGGCGTGAAGATGCTGCACGTTCCCTACAAGGGAAATTCCCAGGCGCTGGTGGACCTGATCGGCGGGCAGGTGACGATGATGTTCGACCAGGTGAGCACGTCCGCGCCCCAGATCAAGGCGGGCAAGGTGCGCGCGCTCGCCGTGACCAGCCTCGCGCGCTCGCCCCTCCTGCCCGAGGTGCCCACCATGGACGAGGCGGGAGTGCCTGGCTACGAAGACATCACCTTCAACGGACTCGTGGCGCCCGCGGGAACGCCGCGCGGGATTCTCGCGCGCGTCAACCGCGCGGTGGCCGAGGCGGTGCGCGCGCCGGATCTGCATCGGCGTTTTCTCGAGCGTGGCGTCGAGCTCGTGGCGAGCGCCTCCCCCGAAGAATTCACCGACTACATCAAGGCGGAAGTAGAGAAGAAGACCCGGCTCGCGCGCGAGGCCGGGATCAAGCCGGAATAGCCTGCCGGTATCTGACAGCTATTTGTAAGTAATCGAGCCTCAGTCTGGTGCAAGCTGTCGTCGATTTTGCCGGCTTCCGATAAGAAAGCAGGCTTCCCTCCGCGCCGGAGGGAGCCGTCGCCGCGAAAAGAAAGGAGCGCCGTGATCCGACCTCTCGAACCGAAGAACAGGGCGCAGCGCCAATGGCAGGCGGCCGTACAGCGCTTGTTCGCGCTGGACTTCTGGGAAGCCGTCGCGCTCTGCACCGTTCTTCTTGCGATTGTCGCCGCTACGGACTACGTCACGCCGGCCGAGCTCAATTTCTCGTTCATGTATGTCTTTGTCATCCTCCTCGCTTGCTGGAACCTCGGTCCGAAGTGGGGTTTCGCGTACACGGCTCTCGCGAGCTTCATGCAAATCTTCGTCCTGGAACAGATCAAGGGCGAATACATCTCGTCGATGTATTTCTACCTGGACCTGGGCAATCGCCTCTTTACGTTTCTCATCGTCATCGCCCTGACGGTGGCGTTCAGATCGGTCTATGGCCGGGAAAAGATCACCGCGCGCATCGACTGGCTGACGAGGATTCCGAATCGCAGCGGGTTCAGCGAGCTGCTCGTGGCGGAGATCGCACGATACGAACGCGGCGGCTTTCCGTTTTCAGTGGCGTACCTCGATGTCGACGATTTCAAGGCGATCAACGACCGCTTCGGGCGCGAAAGAGGAAACCTGCTTCTGTGCAGGATCGCGGAAACCGTCAGGCACAACCTGCGCAAGACCGATACTGTCGCGCGGCTCGGGGGCGACGAATTCGCCATCCTCTTTCCCTCCTCCAATCTCGACGTAGCCCTCCCTGTCATGCAGAGAGTCCGCGCGGGGCTGGACGCCTTGCAGGAAGGCGGGCCCGTGACATTCAGCATCGGGCTGGGAGCGTTCGGTCGCCTGGGGCTATCGCCCGACGAAGTGATCGCCTGTTGCGAGACGCTGATGCATCGGACGAAGAGCGAGGGCAAAAAAGACATTGCCTCCGACCAATTCACCGACGCAGGCGCCAAACCCAGCCAGTCTTTCGCGAGAGTCCCGGGCCCGCCTTAGAGCACGACTTTCGCCGCAGCTGCGTCAAATGTCATCCCGCGACGAAGGCAAGCCGGATTTCAAGTCGCCGCCCCTGGGCTGCGACTGCCACTTTCACGTGTTCGGCCCGGCCGGACGCTATCCCTACAATCAGGCCGACCTGCGCTACGCGCCGCCGCTCGCGCCCGTCGAGGATTTTCTCGCACTGTCGAAGAAGCTCGGCCTCGAGCGCTTCGTCTTCGTGCAGCCCTCGGCCTACGGGCGCGACAACCGCTGCATGCTGGACGCGATGCGCGAAGCCGGCGCGGCGAGCTGCCGCGGGATCGTCGACATCGACGAGAACGCGCCGGACGCGGAGCTCGCGCGCTTCGACGCTCTCGGAGTGCGCGGCGTGCGCGTCAACGTGCCGCCAGTAAAACCCTACGAGGCGGGATTCGGTGCGCACTTGCTTCCGCGCATCGAGCGCCTGCGCGCCCGTTGTGCCGAGTTGGGCTGGCAGCTCGATTTCCTCACGCCGGGCTGGCTCACGAGCGAGCTGATGCCGACGCTCGGGAAACTGAACGTCGACTTCACCGTCGCGCATTTCGGCATGTTCCCCGCAAAGGACGGCGTGAAGCAGCCGGGATTCCCGCAACTCCTCGAATTGCTGCGCCGAGACGAGCGGCGCTGCCATGTGAAACTCACAGGCGTCTATCGCATGTCGGTCGCGAAAGGCTTCGCCGACGTGGCGCCTATGGCGCGCGCGCTGATCGAAGCGGCACCCGACCGGATCATCTGGGGCAGCGACTACCCGCACCTGTCCTTCGCCGACAAGGTCGGCTCGGTGGAACTTTGGAACCTGCTGGGACAATGGGCGCCGGACGAGGCGACGCGGCGCAGGATCCTGGTGGATAGTCCGCAGCGCCTGTTCGGGTTCTGAAGGCGGGCCCTCTGCCCTCGCGGCCTAGGCACACGGGGTCTCCGCCCGTGACGTCCATCACGCCGGCCCGCCGCCGGCATTTTCTTCCCGCGCGCGATCTCGTATCATCCGCAGATGGATTTCTTCTCGCACCTCTCCGAACCGCTCATGGCCTCGATGATCGGCGCGCTCGCCACCGTGGCGGGCGCGCTGGTTCAGCTGCGCATCTCCTGGCGCAAGGAGATGAAGGAGCGCGAGCGCGGACAGCCGATCACCAAGAAGGCACGGCGCGGCCCGGTCATCTTCATCTTCGCGCTGGTGGTCGCTGCGGCGGTGGGCGGGTTCGCGCTTTC
>DATDGA010000433.1:0-9053 GCA_036522335.1 Burkholderiales bacterium | reverse complement strand
CTCGCCAAGGCGCTTCACCTTATCGGTCTCGTACTCCTGGTAGTTGCCGCTGAAGAACACCGCTTTCGAATCGCCTTCGAAGGCGAGGATATGCGTGGCGATGCGGTCCAGGAACCAGCGGTCGTGCGAGATGACGAGCACGCTGCCGGCGAATTCCAGGAGCGCGTCCTCGAGGGCCCGCAGCGTCTCCACGTCGAGGTCGTTTGAGGGCTCGTCCAGCAGCAGCACGTTGCCGCCGGCGAGCATGGTTTTGGCGAGGTGCACCCGGCCGCGCTCGCCGCCGGAGAGCGTGCCCACTTTCTTCTGCTGGTCCGCGCCCTTGATGTTGAAGCGGCCGAGGTAGGCGCGCGAGGGCATCTCGAACTTGCCCACGGTAAGGATGTCCGCGCCGCCCGAAATGAATTCCCAGACGGTCTTGTCGGCCTCGAGCGCGTCGCGCGACTGGTCCACGTGGGCCATTTTCACCGTCGGCCCGACGACGATCTTGCCCTTGTCGGTTTTTTCCTTGCCGGCGATCATGCGGAACAGCGTGGATTTCCCGGCGCCGTTCGGGCCGATGATGCCGACGATCGCGCCGGGCGGCACGCTGAAAGACAGATCGTCGATGAGCAGGCGGTCGCCGTAGCCCTTGGAGACGCCCTTGAACTCGATCACCGAATCGCCGAGGCGGTCGGCGACCGGGATGAAGATTTCCTGGGTTTCGTTGCGCTTCTGGTACTCGAAGGAGGAGAGCTCCTCGAAGCGCGCGAGGCGCGACTTCGATTTCGCCTGGCGGCCCTTGGGGTTCTGGCGCACCCATTCGAGTTCCTTCTGCATCGCCTTGATGCGCGCCTGCTCCTGCTTCTCCTCGACCTCGAGGCGTTTTTCCTTCTGCTCGAGCCACGACGAGTAGTTGCCTTCCCATGGAATGCCGTAACCGCGGTCGAGCTCGAGGATCCACTGGGCCGCGTTGTCCAGGAAATACCGGTCGTGCGTCACCGCCACCACGGTGCCGGGAAATCTCCGCAGAAATTGCTCGAGCCACTCGACGCTTTCCGCATCGAGGTGGTTGGTGGGCTCGTCGAGCAGCAGGATGTCGGGCTTGGAGAGCAGGAGGCGGCACAGCGCCACGCGCCTCTTTTCGCCGCCGGAGAGCGGCGCGATCTTCGCATCCCACGGCGGCAGGCGCAGCGCATCCGCCGCAACATCCATCTTCAGGTCGGCGCTGTCCGAGTGCGCCGCGTTGACGATCGCCTCGAGCTTCGCCTGCTCGGCGGCGAGCTTGTCGAAGTCCGCGTCGGGTTCCGCGTACGCCGCGTAGATTTCGTCGAGGCGCTTCTTCGCGTCCAGCGTTTCGCCCAGGCCCTCCTCCACCGCTTCGCGCACCGTCTTTCCCGGATCGAGCTGCGGCTCCTGCGCCAGGAAACCGATCTTCATCTTCGGCATCGGGACGACTTCGCCCTCGAAATTCGTGTCCTCGCCCGCCATGATCTTGAGCAGCGTGGATTTTCCGGAACCGTTCAGGCCGAGCACGCCGATCTTCGCGCCCGGGAAGAAGTTGAGCGAGATGTTCTTGAGGATCTGGCGCTTCGGCGGCACGGTCTTGCCGACCCGCCGCAGCGTGTAGACGTATTGGGCCATTGGCGCTTTCAGAAATGGCAGACTTTACCGCGCCGGCGCAGCGGCCGCTCGTTCTTCCCGCCGGCGTTGTAGTTTGGGCTATACTGCAAAACTGGTTGACCAGTTCAGCGAGGCGCGTATGAAGACCGTCGGCGCATTCCAGGCCAAGACCCAGTTGTCCCGGCTGCTCGACGAGGTCGAGCACGGAGAGATCGTGACCATCACGCGCCACGGTACGCCGGTCGCGGTGCTGTCGCCCGCGAAGCGTGTGCGCGATACGCGGACGGGCGATCAGATCCTCGCGGAGATGAAACGCATCAGGGCGGGGATTTCGCTTGGGGGAATCCCGATCAGGAAATTGATCGAGGAAGGCCGCCGGTAGTGAGGCCGCGGCGCGGTCTGCGCGTGCGCGAGCCGGCAGCGGCTTATCTCCCGGGCGCGTTCGTTGTCGACTGTTCGGTGTGCCTTCCCTGGTACATCAAGGATGAGGCGAACGAGTTCTGCGACCGGCTCAGCCGCGCGCTGGCCGGGTCCGAAGTATGGGTCCCGTCGTTGTGGCGGGCGGAGTTTGTCAGCTCGGTGATGAATGCCGAACGCCGGAAGCGAATGACCGGCGAGCAACGCCGCATCGTACTGGCCAACGCCGGCGGCCTGCCGCTGCGAGTCGATTTCGAGATGCCGCCGGTGGTTGAATTGGGAGAACTGGCGGCCACTCACGAACTTACGCCCTACGACGCCGTTTATTTCGAACTCGCCCGCCGCCGCAAGCTGCCGCTCGCGACGCTCGACGCGGCTTTGATCAAGGCCGCGCGCGCCGCGAAGCTGCCGCTGTTGACCGGGTGATCTGAAAAGCGCGCCGCACAACAGGAACAGCAATGCCGGAACTCTTCTTCAAGGGAAAAGAATACGTCTACAACCACCATTTGACGGTGCCCTACCGGCCGCGCCTGCCGGACAAGAAAAAAAGCATCGGTCCCGCGGACCTCGGCGGCAACCTCATCATCCACGGCGACAACCTCCACGCGCTCAAGAGCCTCCTGCCGCGCTACGCCGGCAAAGTCGATCTGGTCTTCATCGACCCGCCCTACAACACCGGCAACGAAAACTGGAGCTACAACGACAACGTCAACTCGCCCATCATGCGCGAGTGGCTGACATCAAACCCCGTCAACGCCGAGGACATGCTGCGCCACGACAAGTGGCTGTGCATGATGTGGCCGTCAGCATGAGCAGGCACACGACGTAGAAGAGGACGGGAAGCTCCAGGAGGTTCATATACGCTCGGGCCGGACGTTCGACCCATTCGGCCGGCGTGTCGGCGGTGAAAGTCTTGAAGTAACGCGCGGATGCCGTTCCGCGGATGAGTGCAACGTTCCGGTATACGGCCATCATGAAACCCACGATCGCGGTGAGGACAACGAGCGCGACCACGGGTCGGATCAGGGCCTCGGCCGTGCCCTGAACGACAGACGCAGAGCTCGTTCGTACAATCGCCACCAGCGCGCTGCAACGAAGGCCGCGAGGATCGCTCCGATTACGACGTACTTTGCACCTAGACCATTAGCACGCATCAGGATTCCTCCAATAGAAGCTCGTCATTCCGGCAGGACCACGATGAAGCAACTGCCCCGCCCGCTCCGCGGCGCGCAGCGCGCCTCGCCCCCGTGCCGACGCGCAATCTGCCGCACCAGCGCAAGCCCCAGCCCCGCGCCCGCGACCTCTTGGGTCGCCGTGCGGCGGTAGAACGGGTCGAACACGCGCTCGCGCTCGGCCTCAGGAACGCCCGGGCCGTGGTCGCAGACGGCGAGTTCCGTGCCATTCCCGGCGCGGGAGATACGCACATCGATCGGCGGAGCGCCGTGGCGTTTTGCATTTTCCAGCAGGTTGCGGAGCATCCGGCGCAGCAAGCGCGGATCGCCGCTCACGGCGACCGGCTCGCCGTCGAGCTGGGTGTCGTCGTAGCGCGCGCATTCCTCCGCGGCAAGCGCGAGTAGGTCCACATCTTCGTCCGCTTCCAGCCGCTTCAAGGCGTCGAGGCGGCTGGCGAGCAGGATCTCGTCGATCAGTGCGTCGAGCTCGGCGATGTCCTGCTCGAGCCCGGCTTTGCGCACCGGGTCGGCGCTCCCCTTCATCAGCTCGACCGCCATGCGGATGCGCGCAAGGGGGGTGCGCAGTTCGTGTGAAGCGTTGGCTAGGAGCGTCTTGTGCGCGCCGACCAGCTCCTCGATGCGGCCGGCGGCCCGGTTGAAGCTCTCGGCGAGTCGCGCCACCTCGTCGCTGCCTTCGACCTTCACGCGCGCGGAAAGCTCGCCCGCGCCCAGCGATTCGACCCCCGCCTGCAGGCGCTCCAGGCGCGAAGTCAGCCGGCGCACGACCGGATAGGCGCCGACGCCGACCGCGAGCGCAAGCAGGGCCAGAACGAGGAACAGCCCGTAAGGCGCATGCCGATGGTTGCGCGACGCGCGCGCCTCGAGCCATCTGCCGTCCGGCAGGCGTACCACCCAAGCGGGGCTGCCCCAGCGGTGAACCCAGCCGCCTCGTTCGCGGCCTGCCTCGGGTATGGGCAGCGGCGCACCCACCGCGGCAAGCGGGGAGCGGTCCGGAGCGAAGAGCGCGATGTCAGCGCGGAGGTTGGCGGCGAGCTTCTCGAGCGCCGCCTGCTGCTCGGTCTTTGGCGCGCCCACGGGTGGCAACGCATTTTGCGCGAGCGTCGCCGCCACTTCGTAGGCCTGGTTCCATGGACCGTCCTCGCCGAACTGGTGCCATAGCAAGCCCGCGGCGAGAGCAAACGCGGCGAGGCTCGCGAGCACCGCGAGGTAGATGCGCAGATAGAGGCGGCGCATCAATCCTGCGCTTTCGCAAATACGTAGCCTGCTCCCCGCACGGTCACGATGCGGCGCGGCTTCTTCGGGTCGCTCTCGATCGCCGCGCGGATGCGCGATACGTGCACGTCGATCGAGCGGTCGAACGCTTCCAGCGGCTCGCCCTTGAGGAGATCCATCAGCACCTCCCTCGAAAGCACTCGGCCTGCGTTTTCGGCAAGAGCCACGAGTAGCGCGAACTGAAAGCCGGTGAGCGAGCGCGCCTCGCCGTCCACGCGCACCGTGCGCGCGTCGCGGTCGATCTCCAGGCCCCCGAAACGCCACGGCGCCGAAGGGGCCCCTTTACCTTTACCGCGACGCAGGATCGCACGCAAGCGAGCAAGCAACTCGCGCGGCTGGAACGGCTTGGGCAGGTAGTCGTCGGCGCCCAGCTCCAGCCCCACGATGCGGTCAGCCGCATCGCCTCGGCCCGTTAACATCAGAACGGGTATTTCATGCTTTGCGCGCAGCTCGCGGCACACCTCGAGCCCGTCCATGTCGGGCAGCATCAGGTCGAGTACCAACGCATCGAAAGGCTCACGCGCGAGCCGCTCGAGCCCCGTCCGGCCAGCGGCTGCGATCGAAACACGAAACCCCGCCTCGCCGAGGTACTCCGATACCATCTCGGCGAGCCGGGGATCGTCTTCGATCAGGAGAATGCGCTCGGCCATGCCTCCCTAAATCCACCGTCGGGTTCCTGCACGATACGCACTGTATGCGTCGCCGAATTGCACCGCAAGCCGACGCTCGTCGCGCTCAGCCATGGCGCCACCCGTGGCGATGGCTCTCGATGCGCGCCGCGAGTTGCTTGCGCTGCGCGGGAGTAAGCACTTCGGCCACGTCGGCGAGGGATTGCGCGATGCGCCGGGACGCCTGCTCGGCCAGCTTGAGCTGTTCGGCGCGCAGGGTTTCGACCGCGGCGCGATCGATGCTGTCTTGGGTCAGCAGTTCGAGCGCCTTCTTGCGCGCGTCGCGCATCGTCTCGCGCAGCGGCAGCAGGTCCCTCACCGCTTGCTTCACGATCGGCGCCAATTTCTGCTTCTGTTCATCGGTGGCGTCGATCTCGACGTAGAGATGCTTGAGCATACGCTCGAGGTGCTCGTCCACCGCGGCGGGGTCGAGCGGTCCGGCTCCGAAACCGCCGCGATGCCAGCCTCCGTAGCCGCCGCCCTGAGCAAAGGCCTTGATGCCGATGCCCGCGGCGATCCCGCCGATCAGCGTGGCGATCGCGGCGCGCTTGAAGAAGCGGCGGCGTTTCCCGGTATTCCCGTCCTGCGTTTCCATGATTCGTCCTTTCCTGATTGCGGGGAACGTCTCCCCTGGGAGAAGAGTCTCGCAGCCGCGGGTAAGCGGGATTTGTCCGGCGAGTAAAGTTATGTAAAGCTCCCGACATGGGAGGCTCGATGAATTCCAATAATCCGCCCGGATCCATCCATGACGGACATTGATCCCGGCGATCCGCTCGCCTCGTTCCGGCTCGACGACCGGCTGGTCGTCGTGACCGGGGCGAGCGAAGGCATCGGGCGGGCGTTTGCCGAGTGTTTCGCACAGGCGGGCGCGTTCGTCGTTCTCGCAAGCCGTCGCAAGGACAAGCTCGAATCCGTGCAGAAGGGGATCGTGGCTTCCGGCGGGAGAGCGGAAGTCGTTGTTACGGACGTGACCCGGCTTCAGGACATCCAGGCTCTCGAGACTGCCGTCGAGCGGATCGTGAAGCAAGAGGACCGCCGCCTCGTGCTGGTGAACAACGCCGGGTTCGGATTCACCAGGCCGGCGCTGGAAGTCTCGGAGCAGGAATGGGACGCGCTCTTCGACACTCATGTCAAAGGCGCGTTCTTCTGCTCGCAGCAGATCGCTCCCCTGATGATCGAGCGCGGCTACGGCAAGATCGTCAACTTGAGCTCGGCCTGGTCGGCGGCGACCGATACGGGGAAGAGCACCTACGGCGCAGCGAAGGCCGCGATTTCGCATCTCACTGCGCAGCTTTCGACCGAATGGGCGCCGTTGGGGGTGCGCGTGAACGCGATCGCGCCAACCGCGACGCTGACGGATTTCGTCGCGCGCAACATGGCGGCGAGCCCCGAGCGCGCCAATCGGCTGCTTTCCCGGATCAAGCTCGGGCGCTTCGCGCAGACCTCGGATCTGCTCGGCGCGGCAGTTTTCCTCGCAAGCGGCGCTTCCGACTTCGTCACCGGCCAGACGCTGTTCGTCGACGGCGGTTTCACGACGTGATTCTGAAAATCGGAATCCTCCCGGGCGACGACATCGGTCTCGAGGTCGTTCCCGAATGCGTCAAGGTGATGAAGGCCGCCGCCTCGCGCTCGGGGCTCGCCGTGGAATGGGAGGCGCTGCCCATCGGCAAGCACGGGCACGAGCAGCACGGCGACACGCTTCCCGAGGTGACCGAGCGCGCGCTGCGCGCGCTCGACGGCTGGATCATGGGGCCCATCGGCCACGCCGCCTATCCGCGCGGCGACCCGACCTGGGTCATGCCTCCGGTGCGCAAGAAGTTCGAGCTGTTTTCCGCGGTGCGGCCGGCGCTTTCGCACGCGAACCTCGCCTCGGTCCACAAGAACGTCGACATCGTTTTCGTGCGCGAGCTGACCGAGGGCATGCTCTATTCGGAGACCGTCGTCGCCGGAGCGCCTGAGTTCCGGCCCAACGACGACATCACCGTCGCAATGCGCGTGATCACCCGCAAGGGCTCGAACCGCGTCGCGCGCGAAGCGTTCGAGATCGCGCGCACGCGGCCGCGAAAGAAAGTCACCGCCGCGCACAAGGAGCCGGTGTACCGGCTCGCCTGCGGCATGTTCGCCGAGGAATGCCGCAAGGTGGCGCGCGAGTTTCCGGACATCGCCTTCGAGGAAATGATGATCGACTCGACCTCGATGAAGCTGGTGATGGAACCGCAGCGATTCGACGTCGTCGTCACCACCAACCAGTTCGGCGACATCCTCACCGACATCGGCGCGGGCCTGGTCGGCGGATTGGGGCTCGCCCCCGGGCTGTGCGTCGGCGAGAAGCAGGCGATGGCGCAGGCGACCCACGGCTCGGCGCCCGACATCGCCGGGCGCGACCTCGCCAACCCCTACGCCATGATAATGTCCGGGCAGATGCTGCTCGCCTGGCTCGGGCGCAAGCGCAATGAACCGAAGGCGAGCGAGGCAGCGCAGCACATGCAGCGCGCGGTGAGCGAAGTCATCGCCGATGCAAAGCACTTGACCCGGGACCTGGGCGGAGCCTCGGGAACTCGTGAGATGGGAGACGCGATCGCCGCTGCCGTCATGCGGTGACCGATTCGCGCGAGCCGCCTACCGGGAGAGAACCATGAAAAACTTCCTGAAGAACCTTGCCAAGGCAGCCGCCCTGTTGTGCCTCACGCCGGCGCTCGCCACCGCGCAGGCCTGGCCAAGCAAGCCGATCAAGATGATCGTCCCCTTCCCCGCCGGCGGCGGCACCGACTTCATCGGCCGGCTGGCCGCCAAGCAGCTGGGAGACCGCCTCGGCCAGCCGGTGTTCGTCGACAACCGCGGCGGCGCGAACGGCGCGATCGGCGCCCAGGCCCTGATGCAATCGCCGCCCGACGGCTACACCATCGCGGCGATTTCCGACGGGCCGACGGTGATCAATCCCGCGCTGTATGAGAAGCTCGCCTACCAGCCGCTGCGCGATTTCGTTCCGGTCGCGATGATGATCAAGTTTCCGTCGATGCTGACGGCGCACCCGTCGACCGGCCTGCACTCGGTCGCCGACCTGATCGCGCAGGCCAAGGCGAAGCCCGGGGCGCTCAACTATTCCTCGGGCGGAACCGGCAACTTCAGCCACCTCGGCCTGGAATTGCTCGCGTACCAGGCCGGCATCAAGCTCACGCACGTTCCCTACCGCGGCGTCGGACCCGCCACCATGGCGCTGCTCGCAGGCGACGTGCAGCTCATGTACAACAACGTCGCGACCGCCCTCGAGTACGTGCGCGCGGGCAGGATGACGGCGCTCGCCGTCGGCGAAGCCCAGCGCCTGCCCGCGCTGCCCGACATCCCGGCGATTGCGGAGACCGTCCCGGGGTTCGAGTTCGCGGCCTGGGTCGGCATCTTTGCTCCCGCGAAAACGCCGAAGGAGATCGTCGCCCGCGTGAGCCGGGAGACCGCCGCGTTCCTCAAGGACCCGGAGGTGCTGAAAATCTTCTCGGAGCAGCAGATCGTCGCCTCCTACCGCGATTCCGAGGACTTCGCCGCCTACATCCGCAAGGAGCTGGACAAGTGGGCGGGTGTGATCAAGACGCTCGGCATCAAGGGAGAATAGGCGCGCATGTTCGATCTTCGTCTCAGCTCCGAGCAGCTCGAGATTCGCGACGCGGTCCGGGATTTCGTCGCGCGGGAAGTGAAGCCCGTCGCGCTCAAACCCGAGCGCCTCGAGCCGTTCGCAAAGCCGCTACTCGCGGCGCAGCTCGACCAGGCCTCGAAGCTGGGGCTGCGCACGCTGGCGCTGTCGGAGGCGGCCGGCGGCGCCGGTGCGGACAATCTCACCGCCTGCATCGTCACCGAGGAGCTGGCGGTAGGCGATCCGGACATCGCCGCGGTGCTGGCGCACACGGCGGCC
>DATDGA010000432.1:0-7035 GCA_036522335.1 Burkholderiales bacterium | reverse complement strand
TGCCGAGCCACAGCGGCCACTGGACCAACACGATCAGGACCGCGAGGGTGGCGCCGAGAATCCTCATCCGTGCCTTGGGAACGCCTCCAGGCCGGGGTAGCTCGCGGTGTCGCCGAGGTCTTCCTCGATGCGCAGGAGCTGGTTGTACTTGGCGACGCGGTCGGATCGCGACAGCGACCCCGTCTTGATCTGGAGCGCGTTCATGCCGACTGCGATGTCGGCTATGGTCGTGTCCTCGGTCTCGCCGGACCGATGCGAAATCACGGCGGTATATGCCGAGCGCTTCGCCAGCTCGATCGCCGCGAAAGTCTCGGTGAGCGTTCCGATCTGGTTGACCTTGATCAGTATGGAATTGGCGATGCCAAGCTGGATTCCCTCGCGCAGGATTTTGGTGTTGGTGACGAAGACATCGTCGCCGACCAGTTGTACCTTCTTTCCCAGCCTTTCGGTCAACGCGCGCCAGCCGTCCCAGTCCGACTCGGCCATTCCGTCTTCGATGCTGAGGATCGGATACTTTTCGACCCACGAAGCGAGCAGGTTCCCGAACTCGGCGGAACCGAGCCTGTGCTTTTTAGAATCGAGAACGTATTTGCCGTCCTCATAGATCTCGGAGCTGGCGCAGTCGAGCGCCAGCACCACGTGGGTGCCGGCATGATAGCCGGCCCGTTCGATGGCTTCGAGCACGAGTTGCAGCGCCGCTTCGTTGTTCGGCAGATTCGGGGCGAACCCGCCCTCGTCCCCGACCGTCGTCGACAGGCGCTTGCTTTCGAGGAGGCTTTTCAGCGCATGAAAGATCTCGGCTCCGCAGCGCAAAGCCTCGCGGAAGCTCGACGCCCCGACGGGCACGATCATGAATTCCTGGATATCGAGGTTGTTACTCGCGTGAACTCCGCCGTTGATCACGTTCATCATGGGCACGGGCATTTGCATCGCGCCCGAGCCGCCGAAGTAGCGGTACAGCGGCAAACCGGACTCCTCGGCTGCCGCCTTGGCCACCGCCATCGAGACCGCGAGCACCGCATTCGCACCGAGCCGCGACTTGTTCTCCGTGCCATCGAGCTCTATCAGGGTCTTGTCGATGAAGCTCTGTTCCTGCGCGTCCAGACCCATGATCGCTTCGGAGATCTCGGTGTTGACATGCTCGACCGCCTTCAGCACGCCCTTGCCGCCGTAGCGGGCCTTGTCCTTATCGCGGAGTTCCAGCGCCTCGCGCTTGCCGGTCGAGGCCCCCGAGGGCACCGCGGCGCGGCCCATCACGCCCGATTCGATCAGCACATCCGCCTCCACGGTCGGATTGCCCCGCGAATCGAGAATTTCCCTTGCAACGACATCGACGATCGAACTCATTATTTACCCTTCTGCATTTTTAGTTTCTGTTCGGCAAAGCCGCCGCGCTTCACCAGTGCGTCGAGGTCTTTCAGGGTGGCCAGCAGCTCCTTCATTCGGTCGAGCGGCCAAGCGTTGGGCCCATCCGAGAGCGCCTTGTCCGGGTCCGGATGGGTTTCCATGAATACGCCGGCGATTCCGCTCGCGACCGCCGCCCGGGCGAGAACCGGGACGAACTCGCGCTGCCCGCCCGAGGAAGTCCCTTGCCCGCCAGGCAACTGTACCGAATGGGTCGCATCGAACACGACCGGACAGCCGGTCTCGCGCATGATGGCAAGCGAACGCATGTCGGAGACGAGATTGTTATAACCGAACGACGCGCCGCGTTCGCACACCATTATTGTGTCCTTGCGCCCGGATTCCAAAGCGGCTTCGCGCGCCTTGTCGACCACGTTCTTCATTTCGCCGGGGGACAGGAACTGGCCTTTCTTGATATTGACCGGCTTGCCGCTTGCCGCGACGGCATGGATGAAATCGGTCTGACGGCAAAGAAACGCAGGCGTCTGCAGCACATCAACCGTCGCCGCAACTTCGGCGACGTCGTCCTTGTCGTGAACGTCGGTCAGCACCGGCACGCCGACTTTCTTCTTCACCTCGGCGAGAATCTCCAGCCCTTTGCTCATGCCCAGGCCGCGATACGAGCTGCCCGAGCTGCGGTTCGCCTTGTCGTAGGACGACTTGTAGATGAACGGGATGCCGAGTTCGGCGGAGATTTCCTTCAGGGATACCGCGGTGTCGAGCGCCATCTGACGCGATTCGACTACGCAGGGGCCGGCGATCAGGAAAAGCGGCTTGTCGAGCCCGACCTCAAATCCGCAGAGCTTCATCTACGCGGCGATGGCGGTCTTTGTCTTGCCCGCTTGATATTGAAGCGCGGCTTCGACAAAAGCTGTGAACAGCGGATGGCCGGCGCGCGGCGTCGAGGTGAACTCCGGATGGAACTGGCAGCCGATGAACCAGGGGTGAGACGGCAGCTCGATCATTTCGCAGAGCTGCTCGCGCTGGGTGACGCCGGAGACCCGCAGACCCTTGTCCTTCGATCGCTGCACGTACTGGTTGTTGACTTCGTAGCGATGCCGGTGGCGTTCGTTGATCACGTCCGCGCCATAGACCTTGCGCGCGAGGCTCCCGGCCTCGAGGGAGGCCGATTGAGCGCCCAGGCGCATGGTACCGCCGAGATCGGATTTCTCGTCACGGCGCTCGATCCGGCCGTCGCGATCCTGCCACTCGGTCACGAGCGCGATCACCGGATGCGGTGCATCGCGGTCGAACTCCGTCGAGTTGGCACCGGCCAGGCCGACGACGTTGCGCGTGAACTCGATCACCGCCAACTGCATCCCCAGGCAAATACCGAGATAGGGAACCTTGTTCTCGCGAGCATATTGAATCGCCTTCATCATGCCTTCGACGCCCCGCTTGCCGAAGCCCCCGGGAACCAAGACCGCGTCCACCCCTTTCAGGAGCGCGCCTATGCCTTCCTTCTCGATCGTCTCCGAATCCACGTAGCGGATGTTGACCTTGCTGCGCGAGTGGATGCCCGCGTGAACCAGGGCTTCATTCAGCGACTTATAGGAATCGGTAAGGTCGACGTACTTTCCGACCATGGCGATGGTGATCTCGTGCTGCGGATGCTCCAGGGCTTCGACCAGTTTCTTCCACGTCCTGAGATCGGCGGGCCTGGCGATGATGTTCAGCTTGTGGCAGACGATTTCGTCGAGCATCTGCTGGTGCAGCATCCACGGAATCTTGTAGATCGAATCCTCGTCCCAGACCGAGATCACGGCGTTCGCCTGAACGTTGGTGAACAGAGCGATCTTCCTCTTTTCCTCTTCGGGAACCGGCCGGTCGGAGCGGCACAGGAGCGCATCCGGCTGGATGCCGATCTGGCGCAGCTCCTTCACCGAGTGCTGCGTGGGCTTAGTCTTGATCTCGCCCGCGGTTTTTATATAGGGCACGAGCGTCAGATGAATGTAGCAGGTGTTGTGAGGACCCAGTTCCATTCCCATCTGCCGCACCGCTTCCAGGAAGGGCAGGGATTCTATATCGCCCACGGTGCCGCCAATCTCGATGATCGCCACCTCGGCATCTCCCGCACCACGCACGATGCACGATTTGATTTCGTCGGTAACGTGCGGGATCACCTGCACCGTGCGCCCGAGATACTCGCCGCGCCGCTCCTTCTTGATCACCGACTCGTAGATCTGGCCCGTAGTAAAGTTGTTGTTCTTGTGCATCCTGGCCGACTGGAAGCGTTCGTAATGGCCGAGATCCAGATCGGTTTCGGCGCCATCCTCGGTGACGAATACCTCTCCGTGCTGGAAAGGGCTCATCGTGCCCGGATCGACGTTGATGTACGGGTCGAGTTTGAGAAGGGTGACTTTGATGCCGCGCGATTCGAGGATCGCGGCGAGAGAGGCGGCGGCTATCCCCTTCCCCAAAGAGGAAACCACACCGCCCGACACGAACACATACTTGGCCATCTAAAACCAGGGGGATGGGATGGAGAATAGTACATGAAAACCCCTCCCCGCTCAATCCGCGCGCGGCTTCGCTATCATATCTACGGGAAGGGCAAGCGCCGATGAAAAGAATCTTCGCGCCCGAAGCCATGTTGCCTGAGGGCTGGAGCAAGGACGTCGTCATCGAGGTCGACGACGAAGGCAACATCGCCGCGGCGCGCGGCCGCCAGAACACCGCTGGGGTCGAGTCCACGGGCGGACCCGTAATCCCGGGCATGGCCAACGTACACTCGCATGCGTTCCAGCGCGCCATGGCTGGGCTCGCGGAGCGCATGGGCTCGTCCGAGGACAGCTTCTGGACCTGGCGCGAAGTGATGTATTCGTTCCTGAAGCAGCTCGACCCGGACCAAGTCAGCGCGATCGCGTCTCAGCTCTACTGCGAGATGCTGAAGAACGGCTACACGGCGGTCGCCGAATTTCACTATTTGCACAACGCGCCGGACGGAAAACCCTACGCGAACCGCGTCGAAATGGCTCAGCAGCATCTGCTCGCAGCGCAGCGCACGGGCATCGCGATTACCATGCTGCCCTCGCTCTACGCTTACGGGAATTTTGGCGAGGAGCCTCTCGCGCCGGCGCAGAAGCGCTTCGCAGGCACGCCCGATACGATTCTTGGAATGGTCTCGGCGCTGAAGAAACAGGCCGGCGACAACCCCGATATCCGCTTCGGCGTCGCGCCGCACAGCCTGCGCGCAGTCAGTCCGGCCATGCTGAAGGATCTCGTGGCCGGCATCTCCGCCATCGACCGCAAGGCCCCGATCCAGATCCATCTCGCCGAACAGATCAAGGAAGTGAACGACTGTCTCACCTGGAGCGAGCGGCGCCCGGTGGATTGGCTGCTTTCGAACATGCCCGTGGATTCGCGCTGGTGTCTCGCGCATTGCACCAATATTTCGCAGAGCGAAGCCGAAAAGCTCTCAGCGAGCGGCGCCGCGGTCGGCCTGTGCCCGACCACCGAAGGCAATCTTGGCGACGGGATATTCCCTTTCCCACGCTTTCGGGACAAGCGCGGGCGCTGGGGTATCGGCGGGGACAGCCACGTTTCTCAGACTCCGGTCGAGGAGCTGCGCTGGCTCGAATACGTCCAGCGGCTGGCCGCCCGCCGCCGCAATATTGCTGCTTCGCCCGCGCAGCCCTCGGTCGGTGCCACGCTGTGGCGGGAAGCCGCAGCGGGCGGCGCGCAGGCGCTCGCCCGCCCGATGGGCGCGATCGCGCCGGGCATGCGCGCGGACCTCGTCGTGCTCAACCCCGAGCACATCAACCTGGTCGGCCGGAGCGGCGACCGCCTCGTCGACGCGTTCCTCTTCGCGGGCGACGGGCAGATGGTCAAGCACGTGATGGTCGGAGGCAAATGGATCGTGCGCGACGGCCGCCATCCCGACGAGGCTGCGATCGCCACGCGCTACCGCCAGGTGCAAAAACAGCTCTACGCGACCCTTTAAGGCGCAGCCAGCTCCGAGCGGTTTCTGAAGTACTCCAGCGCCTCGGGATTCGCGAGCGCCTCGAGGTTCTTCACCGGCCTGCCGTGCACCACTTCGCGCACGGCAAGCTCGACGATCTTGTTCGACTTGGTGCGCGGAATATCGGGCACCTGCAGGACTTTCGCCGGTACGTGCCGCGGCGTGGCATTGGTGCGAATCCGGTCCTTGATCTTCGCAACCAGCGCTTCGTCGAGAGTGACTCCCTCGCGAAGCTTCACGAACAGCACGACGCGCACGTCGCCGATTTCTCCGGGCGGCCAGATCTGGCCGATGACCAGAGACTCCATCACTTCGTCGAGCTGCTCGACCTGGCGGTATATCTCGGCGGTTCCGATGCGCACGCCGCCCGGATTGAGCACTGCGTCCGACCTGCCGTAGATGATCATGCCCTGGTGCGGTGTGATCTCGCACCAGTCGCCGTGGGTCCAGACCCCGGGAAACCTTTCGAAGTATGCGGCGCGGTATTTCGTCCCGCCGGGGTCGTTCCAGAATCCGACCGGCAACGAAGGAAACGGCCGGGTGCAGACGAGCTCGCCCTTCTGTCCGGTCACCGCGCGCCCGTTCTCGTCGAACACCTCGACCTTGAGGCCGAGGGCCCGGCACTGGATTTCGCCGCGCCACACCGGAAGGATCGGATTGCCGAGCACGAAGCATCCGCAGATGTCGGTGCCGCCCGAAATCGAGGACAGGCACACGTCGCGCTTGATCGCGCGGTACACGTAATCGAATCCCTCGGGCGCGAGCGGCGACCCGGTCGAGAGCACGGTGCGCAGGCGTTCGAGCCTGTGAGTCTTTGCCGGCTCTACGCCCGCCTTTGCAATCGCGTCTATGAACTTTGCGGAAGTGCCGAGGTGGGTCGTCCCTTCACAGTCCGCATAGTCGAAGAGGATGCGGCCCTTCTCCACGAAGGGCGAGCCGTCGTAGAGCAGCAGCGTCGCGCCCGAAGCGAGCCCCGAAGCGAGCCAGTTCCACATCATCCAGCCGAGCGTGGTGAAGTAGAACAAGCGATCTCCGGGCTTGATGTCGCAATGCAACTGCTGCTCACAGAGGTGCTTGAGCAGCGCGCCGCCGGCCCCGTGCACGATGCACTTCGGCACGCCGGTGGTCCCGGACGAAAACAGGATGTACAGCGGGTGGTCGAACGGAAGCTGCTCGAAGCCGATGTCACCCCCGGGATGGTCCGCGATGAAGTCTTCGAGCATCTGAGCCTTGGGAATACCGGCCAGATCCGGCCGACTACTCACGTAAGACACGACGACGACCCGCCTGAGGCTCGGCAGCATCGCCGCGATTTCGCGTACCTTCCCGAGCGAGTCGATTTCCTTTCCGTTGTAGAAATAGCCGTCGGCGACAAAGAGCACGACGGGGGCGATCTGTCCGAAGCGGTCGAGCACGCCCTGTACGCCGAAGTCGGGCGAACAAGTCGAGAAAGTCGCGCCGATGCTCGCTGCGGCAAGCAGCGCCGCGATCGCTTCGGGCATATTGGGCAGATATGCGGCGACCCGGTCGCCGGGTCTGACGCCAGCCCCGCGCAGCGCCTGCGCGAGGCGCGACACCTGCTCGTAGAGATCGCGATGCGTGACCCTGCGCTTCACCCGATCCTCGCCCCAGAACACCAGAGCCGTGGCGCCGGCGCGCCGCCGCAGCAG
>DATDGA010000431.1:0-1918 GCA_036522335.1 Burkholderiales bacterium | reverse complement strand
GTCTCTGGTCATCACGCTGACCTCGGCTTACTTGCGCGGCAACGTCGGCTCGGCCCTTCCATGTCTCTTCCGTCTCGAGCTGTCCCGCTGCGTTCGGTTTACAAATCGGTTTACAGATCTGCTTCCTGACCTGCGGATTGCTATCGTTCTAGCGGCCAGGAAACCCGTGCTCGACACCGCCCTGACCCTCCCTCGAGCCCCGACTGCTGCCGAACCGGACAACATCGTGTAGGACGATTCCCTTCCGGGATCTACGCTGTGACGGTGGAGAGGATTAGCGATGGTTTCTTGTCGTGGCGGCCGTTGATTGCCGGGGACCTTCCCATGCTGGCCGAGTGGTTGCGAGAGCCCCAGGTCGCCCGGTGGTGGAATCAAGAGACAACCCTTGAGGCGGTCGAGCGCGACTTCGGCGCGAGTACGCGAGGCGAGGAGCCGGGGGAAGACCTCCTCGTTCTCCTCGACGGCCGGCCAATCGGCCTGCTGCAGCGCTCGGCGATTTGCGACTACCCCCAGGATCTCACGGAATTCTCGGCAGTTATCGAGGTGCCAGTCGGCGCCGTCGAGCTTGACTACCTCATCGCGGACCCAGCGCTGCGCGGTCGCGGTCTCGGATCCCGCATGATCGCTGCGGCCGTTGAGGACACCTGGAACTCGTATTCTGATGCGCCCGCGGTGCTTGTCGCCGTGGTGGCCGCCAATGTGGCCTCCTGGCGTGCGCTGGAGAAGGCTGGCTTGAAGCGGGTCGCTGAAGGCCCGATGTCGCCCGACAACCCGATTGATGATGCGCTGCATTACATCTACCGTGTTGACCGGCCTGGCGCCGCCTCGTCGGCCTTTAGGCGCTGACACGTACGAACGAATCGCCTGCGCGGACGGACCTCGGAGCTACTAATTTCGCGGTCGGCAAGAGGATGTACTCACTGAGCACCTGGTCCTGCCCGTCGTCCTCGCAGGCGCAAATCCCTGGGGAGCGGCGGCCGGGTCAAGGCTCGGCGGAGCCGACCCGGAGGGCGCCGCAGGCGGCCTTGATGCGGCTGCCGCGAGCGGGACAATCGAAGCCGAGGATGACGGCCTTGCGCCGCACTCATCACCGGGCTGCCGATTGACCCGCCTAGATTGGTGGTACTGCTATGGCTGGGACGGCGCGGGCGTGCCGGGCGGGCGTCCCAACGCAGAGCCCGGCGCGGGGAGCGCCGGACCCGGCGCCGCATAGCGGCGCCGCCTTGATAGTTGTTAGTAAGGGGAACTCGGCAAGTCACGGTTTATCTGCGTCGTCGGCGTGCGTACCTGCGCATTGCGTCCACCTTTGCGGCGAACGCGGCCGGCTCGATGATCGGCGTTCCGCGCCACGGCGACATCGACAGCAGATCGGTGTCGTTGGAGACGATGAGCAGCGCCCCCACCTCAGCGCCCAGGTCGAGGATCAGGTTGTCCTCGTGGTCGGGGCAGTCATGAACTGTCCGGGGCACGTCGGTCACGATGCCGCCGCCGCTGTGCTCGGCTGCCAGCGCGGCTACGCGTACTGGCGTACCGCGGAGTCGATGCGGGGGAGGAATGAGTCAATCGCGTCCGCGCCGTGGAACGCGATCGCCGCGAGGTAAGAGTGCAGCCGCCACAGCTCGCGCCGATCGGGGAACCCGGGGTCGATCGGCGCGCTCTCCGAGTACGCGTGGAACAGCGCCGGGTCGACCGGGGAGTAGTTGTCCACGAGCGCGAGGTCGGCCTCGGGGTGTCCGAAGTACGGGGCGACGTCGATTGCTACCGCCCCGTCCGCAGTGCTGACAAAGTTGTTCTGCTGGGCGTCGCCGTGCAGGAGAGTCGGCACCGGGTCCGGCCCGCACAGCGCGGGGAGCCGCGCCGCCACCCGTTCCACGCCACGGGCAAGCTCGGACGGGAGGTAACGGGAATTCACTGCGAG
>DATDGA010000430.1:0-2720 GCA_036522335.1 Burkholderiales bacterium | reverse complement strand
GGGACTGCCCACGTGGTACGAGGTGCGCGTCTCCGAATCCGGCTGGCTCGGCCGCCGCGGCGGAGTGGACCTGATGGTGGCGATGAACCCGCAGACCTGGGACGCGGACGTGAAGGAGATCGATCCTGGCGGCTACCTCTTCTACGACAACACCAAGGCGCTGCCCCAGTCGAAGTTCCGCGACGACATCAACGTCGTCGGCCTGCCGCTCACCGAGATCTGCAACCAGGCCTACACCGACCCGCGCCAGCGCCAGCTCTTCAAGAACATCATCTACGTCGGCGCGCTCTCGGCGCTGCTCGACATGGACGCCGGCGCGATCGCCGAGCTGATCGGCGAGCAGTACAAGGGGAAGGAAGCGTTGCTGAAACCCAACCTTCACGCGCTGCAGATGGGCCGCACTTACGCGCTCGAGCACCTCGATTGCCCCCTTGGCATCCGCGTGAAGAAGGCGGACACCGTCGGAGAAAAGATCTTCATCGAAGGCAACGCCGCCGCGGCGCTGGGCTGCGTCTACGGAGGCGCAACCGTCTGCGCGTGGTACCCGATCACGCCGTCCTCGTCGCTAGCCGAGGCCTTCCAGAAGTACTGCGCGAAGCTGCGCGTGGACAAGGATACCGGCAAGAACAAGTTCGCCATCGTGCAAGGCGAGGACGAGCTGGCGTCGGTGGGCATCGCCGTGGGCGCGGGGTGGAACGGCGCGCGCGCCTTCACCGCGACTTCCGGGCCCGGCATCTCGCTCATGCAGGAATTCATCGGCCTTGCGTATTTCGCCGAGATTCCGCTCGTCATCATCGACGTGCAGCGTGGCGGGCCGTCGACCGGTATGCCGACGCGCACGCAGCAGTCCGACGTCCTGAAATGCGCCTACGCTTCTCACGGCGACACCAAGCACGTGCTGCTCTTTCCGGAGGATCCGTACGAGTGCTTCGAGATGGCCGCGCAGTGTCTCGATCTCGCCGAACGCCTGCAGACGCCGGTGTTCCTCATGACCGATCTCGACATCGGCATGAATCAGCGCCTGTGCAAACCGCTCGAGTGGGACGATTCCAGGCGATACGACCGCGGCAAGGTGATGACCGCCGAAATGCTCGACGCCGGCAAGGAATTCGGGCGCTACCTGGATGTGGACGGCGACGGAATACCGTTCCGCACCTATCCGGGAACGCATCCGTCGAAAGGCGGCTACTTCACCCGCGGCACGTCCAAGAACGCCTACGCGGTGTACTCGGAGCAGGGCGCAGACTACAAGGCCAACATGCAGCGGCTCCTGAAGAAGTTCGAGACCGCCAAGACGCTGGTGCCCAAGCCTATCCTCTCCGCCTCGAAGGAGCCGGCGCGCTTCGGCGCGATCTACTACGGCTCGACCGGCCCCGCCATGGCGGAGGCGCTCGACGCCCTCTCGCGCCAGGGCATCTACGTGAACGCCGTGCGCGTGCGCTCCTTCCCGTTCCAGGACGAGATCTTCGACTTCGTCGCCTCGCATTCCAAGGTGTTCGTGATCGAGCAGAACCGCGACGCGCAGCTGAAGACGCTGCTGGTGAACGACGCCGGCATCAATCCCGCGAGCCTGATCTCGGTGCTGCACTACGACGGCACGCCGATCACCGCGCGCTTCATCACCCAGGAAATCGCTGAGGTGGTCGCGGCGCTCAACGTCCGACCCCTCATTAAGAAAGATAAGGCCGCATGACCAAGTGTCTGGACGCCAGCATTCATTCCCTCTCCCCCGTGGGGGAGAGGGCTAGGGTGAGGGGGAACCCATGACCTATCTCGCCAAACCCAAGCTCCACCACCCGACGCTGCCGAAGAACAAGGTGGGTTTCACCCGACGCGACTACGAGGGGAAGGTCTCCACCCTCTGCGCAGGCTGCGGCCACGACTCGATCTCCGCCGCGCTCATCCAGGCCTTCTGGGAGCTGGACATCCTGCCGCACCGGGTCGCCAAGCTCTCGGGCATCGGCTGCAGCTCGAAGACGCCCGATTATTTCCTCGGCAACTCGCACGGATTCAACACTGTGCACGGCCGCATGCCCTCCGTCCTCACCGGCGCGAACCTCGCCAACCGAGAGCTGATCTATCTCGGCGTCTCGGGCGACGGCGATTCGGCTTCGATCGGCCTGGGGCAGTTCGCGCACGTGATGCGCCGCGCCGTGAACATGACTTACATCCTCGAGAACAACGGCGTGTACGGGCTGACGAAGGGCCAGTTCTCGGCGACCGCGGACAAGGGCTCGAAGGCGAAGCGCGGGCAGGTGAACGCGGAGGCGCCGGTGGACACGGTGTCGCTCGCCCTCATCATGGGCGCAACCTTCGTCGCGCGAAGCTTTTCCGGCGACAAGGACCAGCTCATTCCTTTGGTGAAAGCGGCGATCGCGCACGAAGGCGCGGCCTTCATCGACGTCATTTCCCCTTGCGTCGCGTTCAACAACCACCCGGGCTCGACCAAGTCGTACGATTATGTCCGCGAGCACAACGAAGCGGTCAACCGCCTGGATTTCTGGCCGAACCGCGATGCGATCAGCGTGGAATACAGCGAAGGCGACGCGATCGAGGTGCCGCAGCACGATGGCTCGATCATTCGGCTTCGCAAGACCCACCCCGAGTACGACCCGACCGACCGCGTGCAGGCGCTCGAATACGTCGCCCATCACGCGGCGAAAGGCGAGGTCGTCACCGGATTGCTGTACCTCGACGCCAACTCCGAAGACCTCCACGCC
>DATDGA010000429.1:0-1542 GCA_036522335.1 Burkholderiales bacterium | reverse complement strand
TGCTGCCGCACCCTGCGAATTCGGCGTATATCCTGGCTCCGCGCCGAACCGCGTGGTCCCAATCCTCGAGGATCATGGCGCCCGCTCCTTCGCCGAGCACCAGGCCCTGCCGATCGGAACTGAACGGGCGGCAGGCGCGCGTGGCGGACGCTTCGTCGCCCAGCGCAAGAATGCGCATCGCTTCCCACGCGCGCACGACGCCGTAGGACAGGGGCGCTTCGGAGCCGCCCACCACCATCAAGGTCGCCTCCCCCGAGCGGAACTTCGACAGAGCTTCGGCGATCGCGACGGCCGATGAGGCGCATGCGACCGAATAGGTCGCGGAGGATGCCCCCAGGCCGAGCTGAATCGATATGTGGGAGGCGGCCGCGTTGCTCATTCCGAGCACGACCGAAAGCGGCGGTACGCGCTCGCGGCCGTTGCGCAGCAACTCGATGTAGCCGCTCTCGAAGGTCAGGGTTCCGCCCAGCGCCGTTCCCCAGGAGACGCCCCAGTCGTTGCGCGGCGCTTCCTTGGTGTTCGGGAGCCCGGCATCGCGCCATGCCGAAAGCGCTGCGGCGGTCCCGAGCTGGCTGTAGCGGTCCATGGTGTAGGCAAGCGATCGTCCGAGCGTCGCGTCGGCGTCGAAATCCGCGCAACGAACCGCGGGAACGGAGAGGGGTCTGGTCACGCTGTCCTCGCGGGTAAACAGCTTTATCGCGGATTCGCCGCGCAGCATCCGTCCGAAAAAATCCGAAAGGTCCCCGCCAAAAGGGTTGACGAGTCCGAGCCCGGTGACGGCGACGCGACGCGCGCCTGCCATCAGACGCCCTTTCCGGCCGTGACCTTGTCCACGATCGCGAGCAGGTCACCGACGGTCGTGGGTCGCGGAATGTCCTGCGGTATCTTCACCCCGAGCCTGTCCTCGAATTCGAAGAGGAGCTCGAGCAGCAAGAGCGAGTCGACCTTGAGTTCCTCGAGCGAGGCCGCGGGCATCACCCGGGCGGGATCGATGTTTTCGCGCTTGTGCAGAAATTCGCTGAGGAGGGTCAGGTTGTCCTGTTTCATGATCGCAAATGAACTGTGGCGATTTTGATAGTTGTATTCCAAGTAATGCTTCTACAATTCTCGCACGTCCTGTGCTAGCGTGGCACATGACTTCGCTGACTCCTGCACGGACCGATTCCGAACTGCTGGACATCAACCGGCATTTCTACAACGCGCTGTGGAGAGACGCGCGCCTGATCGAGCCCGAGCGCTTCAACACCTGGCCGCTGGTCCAGTCCCTCCTCGTGCCGGCACAGCAACGGCTGGAGGTGGCACCGGGCCTGCGGCCTCGCCTCCCGATCGACGGTACGCAGTTCTTCGATATCAGTCCGTCGGCATTGGCGAAACTGAAAGCGCGCGGCGGGGCCGGGGCGGTCGGCTCCATCACGGCCCTGCCCTACGGCGATGGAATTTTCGATCTGATCTGCGCCTTCGACGTGATCGAACATGTCGACGACGACGATCGCGCCCTCGCGGAGCTCTCTCGCGTGGCGGCGCCCGGGGCGGCGCTGCTCA
>DATDGA010000428.1:0-1591 GCA_036522335.1 Burkholderiales bacterium | reverse complement strand
GGCTCCTTCTGCCGTCCGGTAGGACGGTGGTCACCACAACCTTCAGAAGGGAGCCGCCATGCAGAGGAGTCGCACAGGATCGCGCGCCGGGAAAGCCCCGGCCCAGTCGTCCGTCACTACCGTGCAGGTGCCGTTGCCGCTGCTCGCCGTCCTCGCCGATGCGAAGACCGCGTTCTTCGGGCTCTGCCTCACCGCTGGGCAGCAGGTGTTCCAGACGCTGATGGAGCAGGACCGCACGCAGCTCTGCGGCCCGAAGAACGTCCCCGACCCCACCCGCCAGGCGTACCGGGGCGGGAGCACGCCGAGCGAGGTCGTGCTCGGGGGGCGCCGCATCGTGCTTCCGCGCCTGCGGGCGCGCAGTGTCACCGGGGACGAGCTCCCGTTGCCGAGCTTTGTCTATGCGAGCGCGGGCGATCCGCTCGACGCCCGCACGCTGGAGGCGATCGCCATCGGCGTGACGACCCGGAAGTATCACCGCGCCCTCGAGCCGCTCCCGGCCGAGGTGCCCGAACGCGCGGTGTCGAAGAGTGCCGTGTCGCGCCGGTTTGTGGCGCTCACGAGTACCCGGCTCAGGACGTGGCTCGCCACGCCGCTCGACGACCTCGACATCCGCGTCGTGCTGATCGATGGGCTGCACTTCCGCGACCACGTGATTGTCTTGGCCGTGGGCGTCGATGCGCAGGGGACGAAGCACGTCCTCGCCCTGCGCGAGGGGACGACGGAGAACGCGACGGTGTGCAAAGCCTTGCTCGCCGATCTGCGTGAGCGTGGGCTCGACCTCGATCGGCCGACGCTCTTCATCATCGATGGTGGGACGGGACTGCGGAAGGCGATCCGCGAGACGAGCGGCGCCCTCGGACTCGTCCAGCGCTGTCAGGTCCACAAGGCGCGGAACGTCCTGGAGCATCTGCCCGAAGTGCTGCGCCCTCGGATCCGCCGTGCGCTCAGCGAAGCCTACGGGCTGGCCGACGCCGTGCTGGCGCAGCGCCGGCTCGACCAACTCGCCGCCGGGCTCGACCAGCCCCATCCCGGCGCCGCCGCGTCCCTGCGGGAAGGGCTCGAGGAGACGCTGACCTTGCAACGGCTCGGCGTCACCGGGGCGCTCTACCGCACACTGCGCAGCACGAACGTGATCGAGAATCTCAACGGCCTCGTCGGCCACTTCGTGCGCCACGTACGCCGGTGGCGGAACGGCCGCATGCTCGTGCGGTGGATCGCCGCCGGGCTCCACGAAGCGCGCCGCAGCTTCCGCCGCGTCCGCGGTCATGCCGACCTCGCGGCCCTCATCCGCACCCTCGATCGCCAGATGCTGGACAGCAGGAAGGAGGTCGCGTAGACGCCCATTCACCCGAGCCGCCGCTCAGGCCCGTTCAACAGCGAACGGGACATCCCCCGGAGTTGGCTGTTCGCCGTCAGAGCCTTGTGGACCACGTAGGGGGCTGAGCTAAGTCCGCATTCCAATCTCCCCTAGCTATTGGCAGTAGAACTTCTCGACGCGCGCGTTGCCTGTGTCGGACACAAAGACATGCCCGCTCCCGTCTACCGCGATGAAGGAGAGCTGACTGAACTGCCCGTGGGCGCCGCCGTGCGT
>DATDGA010000427.1:0-13933 GCA_036522335.1 Burkholderiales bacterium | reverse complement strand
CGTGCCGTGAAAGGCGACGCTGACCAACGATGCGAGGAACGTTTCCAATTCAGAGTCCCGGGGTACCTTTCGTTACTGGCTCATAAACAAACCCCCGCGGCACTTCGGGCGTGGCGCGGGGGCGGAGTCGGAAAACACTTACTTCTTGTTGTTGATGATCTTCCAGGGGTCCTTCACGGCGGTCTGCACCGTCTCCAGCTCGACGTTGGCGAGCTTGCCGTCGACCCTGCGCACTTCGCGCAAGTACTCGTTCTGCACGATGTCGCGCGTTTCGGGATCGATCGAGATCGGCCCGCGCGGGCTGTTCGGATTCTTGTAGTTCCTGAGCAGCTCCATGGTCTTGTCGGGATCGACATTGCCCTTTTGCTCGCGGATCGCGTAGTAGATGGCGTCCATGCCGTCCCAGGCGCCGACCGACATGAAGCTCGGTGTGGAATTTTCGCCGTACTCCTTCTTCCACGCGGCAATGAAAGCCCGGTTGGCCGGGCGGGTTGCCGCCGCCGAGTAATGCAATACCGTGAGCACGCCGAGCGGTACGTCACCCATGTTCGGCAGCTCTTCGTCGGTGGTGATGTCGCCGGGTCCGATGAACTTGATGCCCGCTTTGTCGAGGCCGAGATCGCCATAGGCTTTCATGATCGCGGTGGCCTGCTTTCCGGCCGGCACGAAGGCGAATACCGTGTCGGGCTTGGCGTCCTTCGCCCGCTGCATGAAGGGGACGAAATCCGGGTTCGCCAGGGGGATGCGCACGCTGCCGACGATCTTGCCGCCGGCGTCGGTGAATCCCTTGATGAAGGCCGTTTCCGCGTCATGACCGGGCCCGAAGTCGCTCACTGCGGTGTAGGCCGTCTTGAAGTTCTTCGCCGCCCAGGTCCCCAGGGGAAGGCTGGATTGCCACAGAGTGAAGGATAGCCGCACGATATACGGAGACATGGTCGTAATTACGGACGTGCCTGCGTTCATTATCACCATCGGGACTTTTGCTTCGGTGCATAGCGGGGCCGAGGACATCGCATTCGGTGTCCACGTCATTCCGGTCAGGAACTGCACCTTGTCGCGCACGATCAGCTCCTGCGACAGCTGCTTGGCCTTGTCGGGATTGGGGCCCCCGTCGTCCCGGGTGATGACTTCGACCTTCACTCCGGGCGGCAACTTGTCCTGGTTCAATTTCATGTAGAGCTTGATCGCCCGGTCCATGTTTTCGCCAAGCGTGGCGTTGGGCCCCGACAGGGTCAGCACGGATCCGATCTTGATGGTCTGCGCGGCCGCGGGCGCTGCGCACAGAGCCGTTGCAAGAAAAATAGTTCCTGTTTTGATTTTCACGTTTCCCTCCTCCAGAAGATTTGTGGGGCGATTTTATACAGTCTTGATGAATTTGGCATCCTGCAGCGGGTACCCGTCGGCGCTCGCAGCTAATCGACCTTCACGCCAACGTCCTTCAACACCTTTCCGTACTTCTCGTAGTCGCGCCGGATCAATTCCGCGAATTCCGCAGCCGTGGTGATATAAGCCTCGAGTCCCCCTGCGGCGTTGAGCTTGCTCCTCGTTTCAGGCTCGGCAAGCGATTTGTTGACCTCGGCGTGCAACCTTCCAATCACCGCTTCCGGCGTACCCGCCGCCGCAAACAGGCCAAGCCAGATCGTGACTTCATAGCCGGGATAGAACTCGGAAATGGTCGGCAAATCGGGAAAGAGGGCAGAGCGCTGCGGGCCCGTCACCGCCAGGGCCCGCAGCCTGCCCGCCTTGATCTGGGGAGCGCTCGAGGTGCCGGAAAACATCGCAGCCACTTCGCCTGCGACAGTCGCCGTCGTGGCGGGAGCCCCTCCCTTGTAGGGCACGTGAATGAGGTTGATGCCCGCGCGCTGCTTGAGCATCTCCATGGCAAGCTGGTGGATGCTGCCGTTGCCGCCCGAGGCATAGGCGAGCGGGGGGGCCGTCCGGCGCGCGTGTTCGAGAAATTCGCCGAAATTCTTCACCGGAACGGAAGGATTGACCGAAAGCACCCATTGATTCGACACCACCGAGGCGACCGGCACGAGATCCCTGAGCGGATCGGTCTGCATTTCCCTGTACAAATGCGGATTGATGGTGATCATGCTGTCGGCGAGCAGCCCCAGCGTGTAGCCGTCTGCCGGGGATTTCGCGACGAAATCCATGGCGATGTTTCCGTTCGAGCCTGGGCGGTTTTCCACGACCACGGGTTGCCCGACCAGCTCGGAGAGTCTCTGTCCGACAACCCTCGCGGAAATATCGGGAGCACCACCGGGCGGAATGGGCACGATCAGCTTGATCGGTCGCGCGGGATATTGCGCGAGCGAGATACTGAAGAGTGAAGCGGCAAGCGTCGCCGCGATGAAGCGCACGGGTCCGATCGTCATGGCATACTCGCGTGGATCATGACACGCCTACAATAACCTACAACGCCGCTACAATAACCCACATCGTGAACGCTCCGAAGACCCGGGCATGGACTGGGCGCACGGACCCTCGGCTGCGGGTCGCTCCATGTTTTTCGACGTCGCCTTCAGGGCACCCAGCCGGGATGCTATGATGCCAACCGATCGGGCAAAACCACATGTTTCTCGAACGTCGCCTTGAACAACTGATCGCGAAGCTCAAGCAGTCCGCAACCATTTCGCTGCGCCTTGAGCTGTGGAACGGCCGCACCTTCGATCTGGCAAGCCACCCGAAGGTGAAGATCGGCATACCGAGCCCGTCGGCGCTGCGTTTCCTGATCCCCCCCGACCTGATGAAGCTGGGGCAAGCTTACGTGGAAGGCTATCTTCGAGTCGAGGGGCCCATCCTCGAGATATTCCGGGTGGCTGAAGGCCTCGCGCGAAGCGCCGCCTCCAAGGGAAGCACCGGGCTGAGGCGCTTCTGGCGACATACCAAGGCGCGGGATCGCGAATCCATTCAGTACCACTATGACGTCTCGAACGACTTCTATTCCCTGTGGCTCGGCCGGAGCATGGTGTACTCGTGCGCCTACTACCGCAGCGGGACCGAATCCCTGGACGCCGCTCAGGAGCAGAAACTCGACCACATCCTCAACAAACTCATGCTCAAGCCCGGCGAGCGATTTCTGGACATCGGCTGCGGCTGGGGCGCTCTCGTTCTGCGCGCCGCGAAGAAATACGGCGCCCGGGCGACCGGCGTCACCCTCAGCCGCAACCAGTACGAATTCGCCTTGAAGCGGATCCGGGAGGAGGGACTCGAGGACCGTTGCGAAGTGCGCCTGCAGGACTATCGCGAAATTCCTGACGAGGGCGCCTTCGACAAGATCGCGAGCGTGGGCATGTTCGAGCATGTCGGCTTGCGGCATCTGGCGGCTTATTTCGTGAAAGTCCGCTCGCTCCTGGCCGATGGCGGGCTGGTCATGAATCACGGCATTACCGCGAGCGACCCCGACAACAGCTGGGTGGGGCTGGGCGCGGGGGAGTTCATCAACCACTATGTTTTCCCGCAGGGCGAGCTCCCGCATGTGTCGCTCGTCCTCCGGGAGATGGCAGGTGCCGGGTTCGAAGTTGCGGACGTGGAGTCGCTGCGGCGTCACTATGCCCGCACTTGCCTCGAGTGGGCGAAGCGTCTGGAGCAAAATCGCGGGCAGGCGATCGCGGTGGCCGGGGAGAAGCGCTACCGCATTTGGCAGATCTATCTGGCCGGCTGCGCGCACGGCTTCGAGCACGCCTGGATGAACATCTACCAGGTGCTCGCCCGCAAGGACGGCGCCGCGCTGAATCCGCTGCCGCTGACGCGCGACTACATGTATCGCGCGAACTGATTCACTCGCCGCGCGTGTGGAGGCCGTCGCAAGACGAGGGGGTGCTGCCTTCCTGCCAAATCGGAGACCGTAACGGTGCTTCTGTTAGGGTCTCTCGCTGAAAGTGTGACTCACTGAGAGGTGGCGGCTCTGCGGGTACGCAGCAGCTTGTCGACCGTCTCGCGCACGTTCTCCAGGCCGGGATTGACACGCAGCGCCGCGTCGAAGGCGAAGAGCGCGCTGTCGGCATCGCCAAGCGAGAGGCAGATTTGCGCGAAACCGCAGATCGCGCCGTAGTGGCGCGGCTCGATCTCCAGCGTGCGGTGGATATTGGCCACGCTTTCATCGTCGCGGCTTTGCATGTAGTAGAGCGTGGCACGCTTGTTCCAGGCCTCGGAAAAATCCGGGTGAGCTGCGACGAGCCTCGCGAGGATGCGCTCGGCCGCCGTAAAATCGAGCGCGGCGAGAGCGCGCGTCGCCCGCTCCAGGTCGGACGCGGCCGCGGAGTCCCGGTATGCCATCCACAGTCGCCAGATCTCGTCCTCGATGCGTTCGGCGCGCCGGCCGCTCGCCTCGCCGAGCGCACGGAACAGGCCGTTCAGGCGCTCAGGCAGCCGCGGCGAAGGGTGCCGCCTGTCGCCGGTGACGATCAATTTGAGCGTGTCCGTGTACATTTCAGTGAAAATCCCGCGATGGCGTGGCGAGCCTCCCCAGAAGGACGCTGTGGTCGCTCAGCCGCTTGGCTACAAGATGCATCACTTCGCCTTCGCGTTCAAGCACTCCTTCTACGCCCATCAGGCGTGCGCCAAGCAGCTCGCGCCGCTGGCGCTCGGTGAGATCGCGCCAGACGATGACGTTGATGCTGCCAGTCTCGTCCTCGAGCGTCACGAACACCGTTCCGGAAGCGGTGCCCGGGCGCTGGCGGCCGGTGACGATGCCTGCCGCCCGGGCCGGGCTGCCGCCGGGCAACAGCCGAAGCTCCGCTGCAGAAGCGAAGCGCATGCGCGCAAGGCGCGGACGCAACAACGCGAGAGGATGGCGGCCCAGGGTGAGGCCGGTGCTCGCGTAATCTGCAAGGATGTTCTCGCCCTCGGTCGGGGATGCGAGTGCGGGCAAGGTTTCGGCAACCGGCGCGTCGCGCAGGATATGCGCCCCGGTCGCGATTCCGGCAACCTGCCAGTAGGCGTAGCGGCGATGGCCGGAGAGCGCCTCGAGCGCTCCGGCGGCGGCAAGGCACTTCAGGTCGCGGCGGTCGAGCTTGGCGCGACGGGCAAGATCTTCTACATCGTCGAAAGGTCGGGCTCGCCGCGCCACGACGATGCGTTCTGCGCCGACTTGCGACAGGCCCTGCACGAGCCGGAAACCCAGGCGGGCAGCGGGTTTCGCCTCGGCCCCGGGTTCCAGGGTGCAATCCCAATCGCTCGCGGTCGCATCCACCGGCCGGACTTCAACGCCGTGGCGACGCGCGTCCTGCACGAGCTGCGAGGGCGTGTAGAAACCCATCGGCTGGCTGTTGATGAGCGCGGCGAGAAAGGCCGCGGGGTGATAGCGCTTGATCCATGCCGAGCTGTAGGCGATCAGCGCGAAGCTAGCCGAGTGCGATTCCGGAAAACCGTATTCCCCGAAACCGAGAATCTGGCTGTAGATGCGCTCGGCGAATTTCCGGGTGTATTTGCGTTCGAGCATCCCGTCGATCAGCGGCTCGCGGAAGCGCTCGATGTCGCCGTTGCGCTGCCAGGAAGCCATGGATCGGCGCAGCTGATCGGCGCTCCCGGGCGTAAAACCGGCTGCGACCACGGCAAGCTGCATGACCTGCTCCTGGAAGATCGGAACGCCGAGCGTGCGTTTGAGTACGTTCTCCACGTCTTTGCTGGGATACTCTACCGGCTCGATACCGTCCCGCCGCCGCAAGTAGGGATGCACCATGTTGCCCTGGATCGGCCCGGGCCGCACGATCGCGATCTCGATTACCAGGTCGTAGAAGTCCTTCGGTTTCAACCGCGGCAGCATGCTCATCTGCGCCCGCGACTCGATCTGGAACACGCCGATGGTGTCGGCGTGCCGGATCATCTCGTACACCTTCGGATCCTCGGCAGGAATATCGGCCACGGCCAGAGGTTGTCTGCGCCAGGCGCCGATCATATCGAGAGCCCGCCGAATGGCGGACAGCATGCCGAGTGCAAGAACATCCACTTTCAGCAGCCCGAGCGCATCGAGGTCGTCCTTGTCCCACTCGATGACGCTGCGGTCCTTCATCGCCGCGTTCTCGATCGGCACCAGGCGCTCGAGAGGCCCGCGCGAGATGACGAAGCCGCCGACGTGCTGGGACAGATGCCGCGGGAAGCCGAGAAGGGCGGCAGCAAGCTTGATCGTCTGCCGGACCGCCGGACTGCGCGGATCCAGCCCTACCTCGCGTATGCGCCGGGGAAGCGAGCTCCTGTCGTCCCACCAGGCGAGGTTCTTCGTCAGCCGGTCGACCTGGTCCAGATCGAGACCGAGCGCCTTGCCGACGTCGCGCAGGGCGCTCTTCGGCCGGTAGGTGATGAGCGTGGCCGCGATCGCAGCGCGGTCGCGGCCGTACTTGCCGTAGACGTACTGGATGACCTCCTCGCGCCGGTCGTGCTCGAAGTCGACGTCGATATCGGGCGGTTCGTGGCGCTCCTTCGAAATGAAGCGCTCGAACAAGCCGTTCATGCGCGCGGGATCGATCTCGGTGATGCCGAGTGCGTAGCAGACAGCGGAGTTCGCCGCCGAGCCGCGTCCCTGGCAAAGGATCTTTTTCGCACGTGCGAACTCGACTACGTCGTAGACGGTGAGAAAGAAAGGTTCGTATTTGAGCTCGGCGATGAGCGTGAGCTCGTGCTCGATCAGCTTGCGTATTTCGTCCGGAATGCCGCTCGGGAAGCGCCACGCCAGTCCCTTCTCGGTCAGCTTGCGCAGCCAGCTCGAGGGCGTCTCGCCGGCAGGGACGAGCTCCTCGGGATATTCGTAACGCAGCTCTTCCAGCGAGAAACGGCAGCGCTCGGCAACGCGCACGGTTTCTTCCAGAAATTCCGGCGGACAGATCCGCGCCAGGCGCGAAAGCAATCGCAGGTGCCGCTCGGCGTTGGGGTAGAGCGCATGGCCGCAGGTCCGCACGGTCGTGCGCAGGCGGATGGCCGTCAATGTGTCCTGCAAAGGCCTGCGGGAGCGTACGTGCATATGCACGTCGCCCGCCGCCACGAGCGGCAGACCGTAGGCCTTGCCCAGCTCGCGCAACCCGGCGAGACGCGCGCGGTCATCCGGCCCCTGCAGCAGCTCCGCCGCAATCCAGGCGCGGCCGGCGAAGCGCTCGACAACGATCCGCGCATGCTCGGCGCCGTGCTTTTCGTCCGGAACCAGGAGAACGAGACAGTCGGGCAGCCCGCCGTCGAGATCGTCCCAGCAGAGCGAATAGCTGCCTTTCTTCGTCCTGCGCCGACCGCGGGTGATGAGATCGGAAAGATTGCCGTAGCTTTCGCGGTTGGTGGCAAGCAGCACCAGCCTGGGGCCATCTTGCAGCCGTATCTCCGAGCCGATGACCAGAGGCAAGCCGACGTCTTTCGCCGCGACATGCGCCCGCACGGCTCCGGCGAGCGTGCACTCGTCGGTGAGCGCGAGCGCCCGGTAGCCGAGCACCGCGGCGCGCTTCACCAGCTCTTCCGGATGCGAGGCCCCTCGAAGAAAAGTGAAGCTGGAAAGGCAGTGCAGCTCAGCGTAGGCGGGGAGAAGGGAATACACGGCCTCAGGCAAAAACGCCGTGCAGATACCATCCGCCTTCGCCGCGCCACTCGCGATAGATCCATACGAGCGATTCGCTCTGCGTGCGGGCAACGAAGTAGTCGCGGGCGACATCCCCGCCGTCCCACCAGCCGGATTCTATGCGCTCCGGGCCGGCGAGTAACTCGAGCGGGCCTTCGCAGTACGGCGCTGCGCCGACTTCGGCGAGCGGCCTCGGGTGCTCGAGAAGCCAGAATGGGCGAGCCGGGAATTCAGCAGACGTGTCTGCGCACGTCTGCTGCCGGCGAGCGCCAGCGGCGATACCGCGCCGCTGGCCGGGTGCGAGGGAATCTTGCACTGAGGCACGTTCGGGGCGATGCTCGGACCGCGAGGCCAGGCCGTGTACCGCGCCGGGGCCGAGCCGCGAGCGCAGCCGCTCGACCAGATGCTCCCACTCGCCCCGCGGTTTGCCTTGCTCGAACGCGAGGCCGAGATTGCGGCCCGGAAGCAGCACTACATCCCCTGCCTCCAGCGCGATCGAGCGCACCGGTCCGACAAGCGCCAGATTCGAAAGCCGTTCGCGCAGGAGCAGCGTGAAATGCTTCGCGTCGCGCGAAGGCGCGATCAAGCCGATCGCAACCTCAGTGGCGGCCCTATCGCGGTGCCCGAGCTTCAGGACGAAGCGTCGCACGCCGCCCGAGCGCGCGGCGAGGAACCCGACAAGCTGGACGATCAGCCGTTTCGCGGCGAAAAGCAGCATCTCGGCCTGTATGATTTCCGCCGGCAGCTCGATGTCGGAGCGAAACCTTGCCGGCGGAACGAAAAAATTGCGCGGATCGGAAAGCTGTCCGAACGCACGATCCATGTCGCGGAGCAGTGCCTGGCCAAAGCGTCGAGCCACGCCTTCGCGCGGCAACGAACGCAGTTGGCCCAGCGTGCGGACTCCGATGCTCCGGAGCGCCCCCAGAGTTTCTTTTTCCCAGCCCGCAATCTCCACGCGCAACTGCGCCAGGGCCTGCTCGAGCTCGGAGAGTCCGGCAATCAAATTTTCTTCTCCCGCGGCAGCGAGCCAGGAAGCCGCACGCGGCGTCGGTGCACCGGCGATCACAGCGCGATAGCCTATTTCGGCCGTATCTCGGAGTAATTTTTTTTTCATGACTCCGGTGCCACCGTACAGCCTCATGCTGCCAGAGAGTTCCAGCAGCACGGTCGAGGGGAATTCGAGCGCCACGCCGGGCGTGAACTGTATCGCCCAGGCGGCGATGCCGAGCAGCGCTTCGGTTTCTCCTGCGGGATCGCGCGGCATCATGCGCAGGTTCGGTGACAGCGCAAGCGCCGCCGTCACAGTCATACCTGCGCGAATACCCCGCGCTGCCGCCCTAGGGTCGCACATCAGCACGCGGTGGTGCTCTTCGACCGCGAAAGGCTCAGGCGTGGATGAGCCGCGCAGGAAAATCTCGAGCGGCAGCTGCGGCAGCCGAATGGCGATCCACATGGTGGTTTTTGCTGCGCACGGAGGGCGGCATCGCCGGCAGCAGAATAGGATGGGCGAGGGGGACGCCGCGGCGCTTGAGCACGCGCACGGCCAAGCCGCCATTCGAGGCAGCAAGTCCGATCCGCAGCGCAGCGGGGGAGGATTCACGGGCGATTTCAGGAGGCCGAAACATAAAGACCGGCGCCTGCCCGCCTTCGGCAGAGATTTGTAGGCGCCTCAGTTCCGCGTATCTCGCTGCGCAATTTTCTTTGAGCAGCCAGGCGAGCACCGCACCGCAGGCGTTCGAGGCAAGCACCTGTTCAGCGGCCCAGAGCGTTTCTCTCGTCGATGCGGTGCGTACGATCAGGAGTTTGGCAACATCGATTCCCGCTGCGGCGAGTGCCGGAGCGTAGGGCAGGTGAGGCGGCGCGATCCAGGCAAGCTGCAATCCGCGTTTGGACAATCCGGCGAGCGCCGGCCCGAGCAGGCGCAGCTCGCCGATACCCTCGTGCGCGGGCAGGATCTCGGTCAGCGCCCCGACAGGCCAACCCCCGCCGGGAAGTTCGGCATCAAGCTCGGGGAATCCGCATGAAACCGTCGGCGTGCCGGCCCGATTTAAACTGTCGCCGCGCCAGATGTCGTGGCGATCGAGCAGGGCGGCGAAAGAGAGAGGCGTGTCCGCCATGGACAGTGGTTTGCGGGAAAAACGGCGCGAGCGTCAAAGAGGCCTGCGGATCACGCCGACGCCCAAGCCTTCGATGGCGAAATCATCCTCGCGCAGATCGACGACGATAGTCTTGAACTCGGGATTCTCCGGGAGCAGCTCGACCGAGTTGCCGCGGCGGCGCAGGCGCTTCACCGTGACCTCGTCGTGCACTCGCGCGACCACGATCTGGCCCGAACGCGCCTCACGCGTGCGGTGCACCGCGAGCAGGTCGCCGTCGAGAATACCGGCGTCCCGCATGCTCATGCCGCGGACTTTCAGCAGATAGTCGGCGCGCGGCTGGAACAGTGCCGGGTCGACCTGACAGCGCCGCTCGACGTGTTCCTCGGCGAGGATGGGACTGCCCGCGGCGACGCGTCCGATGAGCGGCAGCCCGAGGCCCTCGGAGAGCCGGATGCCGCGCGAAGCGCTTGGGGTCAGCTCGATCGCACCTTTTCTCTCCAGCATGCGCAGATGCTCCTGGGCGGCGTTGGGCGAGCTGTAGCGGAAGGCAGTCGCGATCTCCGTGCGGGTGGGCGGAAAGCCGGTCTTTTCGATGGCTCTGCGGACGAAGTTCAGGATTTTCTGCTGCTTGGGTGTGAGTTCTTCGGTCATTGGGACCTCCTTATCTGTATTTATATACAGTTTTCGTCGGATTGACAAGAGGAGCTTACCCGGCGCAACCCGGCACTCGACCCGGGCGTATAATTTGCGGCCAGACACACTGATGCTTCACCCGCCATGGCGCAACCCTACGAATCCGACATTACCCGTATGATCCGCGAGCTGCTCCAGGAAAAGCCGCACATCGTTCAAGAGCAGAAAAAAGGGCGGGCTCTGTGGTGGGACAAGAAGCTCGACCCCGACAACTTGAAGCGCGCGGAGGAATCGAACGTCAAGCAGCAGGGCTACGTCTATCAAAACAAGGTCTGACTCCCGTCGCTGGAGCCTGGCCGTGGCCTTTGCGGCCTGCGTTGCGTTTTGCGGCTGCACGCCATCCCCCGGTTCTCCTTTCAGCATGGAACCTGCGGTACTCCCGGCGGATCCGTTTTTCGCGTCGGCGATCGTCGGGCGCGGCGACACCTACGAGGTACGGCAGTACATCGCCGAGCTCGCCAAGAAGCAGGACTGGACCGCCATGGTGCAGCTCGCCGAAGCGCAGCAGAAGGGCGATCCCGAAGGTTCCGACTGGGGCGTGATCGCCGGTTATGCGTGGCTGCGCCGTGGGGAATATCCGAAGGCGACGGCGGCATTCGCGCGGGTCATTCAACGCAACCCGGAGGACATCGGCGCCTGGAACCTGCTGGGGGAATCCCAGCGCCGGTCAGGGCAGCCGGGGCAGGCCACCCGAACCCTGGAGCGAGCCAGCGCCATAGGGCGAACATCGTTCGCGACATTTTTCTTCCTCGGGGAGGCTTACCGGGACTCGAATCGGCTCGACCGGGCCATCCCGGCGTACCGAGAGGCCGCACGGCTGGAACCTGAGTTTGCGCAGGCCTTGTTCGAGCTGGGTTCCGCTTATGTGCGGACCGGACAACGCGAGCAAGCCGGAGTGATTTTGGAGCGCCTGGAAAAGCTTGATCCCGCACTGGGCAAGGAACTCAAGAAACGCATGGAAGGTGGGAGCAAGTGAGCCCAGCCGGGGTCCCTGTGGGCGACGCGGAAAGATTGTCGCATATGTATATTATGTCAAATGTTATATACGACCCCTAACCCCTATCCTCAGAAGCCTCCCCCGCCGCACCATGGATCACAAGATAATTACTATATGTAGACCATAATGTTACTACGCGATTTTAATCTCACTTCTAACTATGCTCAGGTGGCTTGAACAGTCGAAAGAAATTCCGACTGGTCTCCATCGCCAGGGCTTCCAGTGTGATGCCTCGGAGGCGCGCGACCTCCTCCGCCACCGCGCGGACGAGGGCTGGCCGGTTTGTCTTACCCCGGTGCGGGACCGGGGCAAGATAGGGTGAATCGGTTTCCACCAGAAGTCGATCCAGAGGCACCGCGCGCGCCACCTCCCTGAGGCCGCCCGCGTTCTTGAAGGTGACAATTCCCGAGAAAGAAATGTGGAACCCCAGCCCGAGCGCGGCCTCCGCGACCTCCCGGGATTCGGTAAAGCAGTGCATGACTCCTCCGACCTCCGCCGCGCCTTCCTCCCGCATGATGCGCAGCGTATCCTCGGCTGCGTTCCGGGTATGGATCACCAGGGGCTTCCGGCACACCCGCGCCGCACGAATGTGGGCGCGAAAGCGCTCACGCTGCCATTCGAGGTCACCGGACACCCGGTAGTAATCGAGGCCCGTTTCCCCGATCGCCAGCACGCGCCGATGGTGCGCAAGCTCGACCAGCCGCCCCGGGTCCACCGCGGACCGGTCTTCGTGGTCCGGATGAATGCCGACGCTCGCAAAGAAATTGTCGTAGGTCTCGGCAAGGCCCAGCACTTTGGGAAACCCCGCAAGATTGACGCTGATGCACAAGGCGTGCGTCACACCGCTCGCGCGCATTTCCTCGCGCACTGCGGCGATCTTCCCGTCGAACTCTGGAAAATCCAGATGGCAATGCGAATCGACCAGCCCAGGGGAAGCTTCCGAATCCCGACTTGATTCTGACCTCACGACCGCGCGATCAACCTCTGGTATTGCAGCAGGAGGTCCTCAACGAACAGCTTCGGGTTGAGCGGGTGACGGGCCAGCATTCGGGCTTCCGCCAGCCGGCGCAGATAGCCGGCGATGTCTTTAGCCTCGCAGGTGCGAAAATTGTCGGCGAGAAGCTTTTCATGATCGACGTGATACCTGGCCCGGCCTCCGACCCGGACCAGCAGCAGATCGTGGCTCCAGCGCTGCAGCCATCCGACCACGTCCCATGGCGGAACCCGTAAGACGGTTTGAGCGTGGGCGATCGGGTCGAAACCGGGATCATTCAGGCCCTCGATGAAGCGCCGGTGATCGGCCTCCGTATCCGCGGCTTTGAGCGCAGCCAGTGGCGCTCCTCCAGTGCCGGCGAGCGTCGCTTCTGGATGCTCGACGCCCTGCTCTTTCAGCCAACGCAGGACCTGCCCGATCTCCGGTAACGGCAGATTGAACTTCATGCAACGGCTCCTCACAGTCGCAAGCAAGCGCCCAGACTGCGCGGTGACGAGCAGAAAGACCGTGCCCGGCGCCGGCTCCTCGAGGCTTTTCAGCAGGGCATTTTGCGTGTTCGCGTTCATCGCTTCCGCGGGGTAGATCAGGATGACGCGCAACCCTGCGCGATGCGTTCCTACCGAAAGGAAAGCGGCGAGTTCACGCACCTGCTCGATGCGGATCTGCTCGCTGCGCTTCTCTTTCTTCACTGGCACCACGTCCTCCTCCCGAGAGTCCGGCGCCATGCTCTCGGGGACGATCAGCCTGAAATCCGGGTGATTGCCCTGCGAAAACCAGTGACACGCCTGGCAGGTGCCGCAAGCGTACCCGCCCGGTTTGGGCTTCTCGCAGAGCAGGGACCGGCCGACAGCCTGAGCGAACTCAAATTCGCCAAAGCCCTCACTGCTCTGTATCAATACGGCATGGTGCAGCCGTTCACCCAATCGGATCCAGGCTTTCCAGGCGGGTTCCTGCCAGTCGAACATTGTCGGACTACCCCAGACCCACAAGAATATCCTCGATTTCCTTCTTCACCTCGATCAGAGACCTGCGGCCGTCCACAACTCTTATGCGGCGCGGCTCAGCGGCAGCCCGCCCGAGGTACCCTGCCCGGACGCGCTCGAAGTATCCACTGTTCTCGCGCTCAAAACGGTCAGACCGGTCCTTCGCGAGTCGCCCCAGGGCCACCTCGACCGGCGCATCGAAAACGATGGTCAGGTCCGGCTTCAGTCCGCCCTGGACCCAGCGCTCGATCGTCGCGATCCGGTCCTTCGCCATTCCACCGCCTGCACCCTGGTAGGCGTAGGTGGCATCGGTAAAGCGGTCCGAGACCACCCAGCGACCTGCGGCGAGAGCCGGCGCAATCACCTGTGCGATATGCTCGCGGCGCGCCGCAAACATGAGAAGGGTCTCCGTGTCCAGGTTCATCGACTGCGAAAGGAGCAGCGCGCGGAGCTTCTCCCCGAGCGGCGTGCCGCCCGGTTCGCGCGTGACCACGACGTCTTTGCCATGCTCTCGCAGGAAATCGGCCACGACCTTCACATGCGTGCTTTTTCCCGCACCGTCGATGCCCTCCAGCGTGATGAATTTTCCGGGACTCATCGGCTCGCCCGCCGCCGCGCGCCGGGCAT
>DATDGA010000426.1:0-8144 GCA_036522335.1 Burkholderiales bacterium | reverse complement strand
CTTCGCCATCGTCGGAGAATCGGGCAGCGGCAAGACGATGACCGCGCTGTCGCTGCTGCGCTTGCTGCCCGAGAACGGCCGCATCGCCGGCGGGAGCGTCGAGCTTTCGGGCCTCGATCTCCTCGGTCTTCCCGAGGCGGCGATGCGTACGGTACGCGGCCGGCGGATCGCGATGATCTTCCAGGAGCCCGCGACCAGCCTGAATCCGGTGCTCAGCATCGGCACCCAGATCGGCGAGGTGCTGGAGCGCCACACCGCACTACGCGGCGAGCAACTCGGGCGGCGCGTCGTCGAGCTCTTAGATTCGGTGGGCATCCCGGACGCCGTGCGCCGGGCCGAAGAGTATCCGTTCCAGCTCTCCGGCGGTCTGAAGCAGCGCGCCATGATCGCCATGGCGCTCGCCGCCGGGCCGGATCTTCTCATTGCGGACGAGCCGACCACGGCGCTCGATGTCACCATCCAATCGCAGGTGCTGGAGCTGCTGCGCGAACTCCAGAAAAAGAACGGCATGGCGATCCTGCTCATCACCCACGACCTGGGAATCGTCGCGCAGATGACGCACCGCGTCGCTGTGATGTATGCCGGTCAGCTCGTCGAAGTCGCCGACCGCGAGCGCTTCTTCGCCGCGCCCCAGCATCCCTATTCGCGCAAACTCTTCGCGGCGCTGCCGGGCTCGGGCAGGCGCGGAACGGAGCTCTCGGTGATCAAGGGACAGGTGCCGCCGCTCACCCGCGAGTTCCGGCAATGCCGTTTCGCCGAGCGCTGCGACTTCGCGTTCGACCGCTGCTTCAGCGAGGCGCCCGGATGGACGCGGAGCGGGGAAGGTCACGAAGTGCGCTGCTTCCTCCGGGAAAAGGAGCGCGCAGGCCCGATTCAGAAAGGCGAAGCGGGCACGCCCGCGACGCTCGCCGGGACCGCGGAAGCTGCGCCGCTTCTTTCAGTGCGCGATCTCAAAGTGCATTTTCCGATCCGAAGGGGCTTGCTCAAACGCATCGTCGGCCACGTCAAGGCCGTCGACGGCACGTCGTTGGAGATCCGCGCCGGTCGCACGCTCGGCCTGGTCGGCGAATCGGGCTGCGGCAAGACCACTGTAGGCAAGGCGATCCTGCAGCTCATCCGCCAAACGGCGGGCGAAGTGCGCTTCGACGGCGTCGATCTGACGCGCATTCGAGGCGCAGAGTTGCGCGCCCGCCGCCGCGACTTCCAGATCATTTTCCAGGACCCCTACGCCTCGCTCAACCCGCGCATGCGCGTCGCCGACATTCTTTCGGAAGGCATGGCCGCGCTCTGCGTCGAGAACGACGCTGCCGCACGCACGCGGCGCGTTGCGGAAATCCTCGACCAAGTCGGGCTCGCGCGCGACTCGATCGACCGTTACCCGCACGAATTCTCGGGCGGGCAGCGGCAGAGGATCGCGATCGCGCGCGCGTTGGCTGTCAGCCCCCGCTTGATCGTGTGCGACGAGCCGACCAGCGCGCTCGACGTCTCGGTGCAGGCGCAGATCCTGAACCTGCTCAAATCGCTGCAGCGCGAGCTCGGGCTCTCTTACCTTTTCATCACGCACAACATCGCGGTGGTCGAGTACCTCGCGCACGAAGTGGCGGTGATGTACCTCGGGCGGATCGTCGAGCGCGGTACCGTGGAGGAAGTGCTCAAGGAACCCAGGCACCCGTACACGCAGGCGCTGCTCGCCGCGGTGCCCAAGATCGATACGGACGGAGCGCGCGAAGTCATCCGCCTGGAGGGCGAGCTGCCTTCACCCGTCAACCCGCCGCCGGGCTGCCACTTCAATCCGCGCTGTCCGAAAGTGATGCCCGAATGCCGCGAGCGCTATCCAGGGAATTTTGCGCTGTCCGGCACGCGCGGCGTGGCGTGCTGGCTGTACAAGAAATGAATTTCCTCTCCCTCCGGAGAAGGTGATCGTTACCGCTGCTGCGGGGGAAGGATGGTTGCGACGACCGCCTGCTCCGGTTGAACAGCCGAAATCTTGATCGGGCTCGCGGCCTTGCGCGTTTTGGCGGACCCGCGGTAGATGACGAGCCTCTGGCCCGTGGTCAGCGTGCCGACGTGGTTCCAGCGGAGCAGGCTGTCGGTGCTGACGTGATAGCGCCTGGAAATTCCGTAGAGGGTTTCGCCTTTCCTCACGATATGCACCAGCCCGCCTCTGCGCGGTGCGGGCAGGGTCGGCTGGTGGAACACGGCGGGCAGGGGTTCGGCGGCCGCGCCCGAGCCCTTGACCGGGAGCAGCAGCTGAAAACCGGGCCCGACTTTGGTTCTCGAGCTGATGCTGTTCGCGACCTTGAGCTTCCCGAGTGCGATCCCGTGCTTCGCGGCGAGCCGGTCGAGGCTGTCGCCTTTTTTCATCGTGTATGACTGCCAGGAGGTGAGCGGCTGGTCGTAGGCGTCGAGGTTCCTCTGGAACGCGTCCGCGCGGTCGGCGGGCAGCACCAGCACCTGCGTGTGGGGACCGGAGATCACTGGCCGGTTGAGCGCGGGGTTGAGCGCGATCAGGTCGTCCACCGACATCTCGGCGAACTGCGCGGCCAGGCGTACATCGATGTCCTTTTCGGTGGGGACGGTCACGAAATAGGGCTCGTTGGGGATCGGCTCCAGAGTGATGCCGAACGCCTGCGGGTTCAGGATTATGTTCTTTAGCGCCTGCAGCTTGGGTATGTAGCCGCGCGTCTCCGCCGGCATCTTCAGGCTCTGGTAGTCGGTCGGCAGGCCTTTCGCCTTGTTCTTCTGGACCGCCCGCATCACTCCGTTCTCGCCGAAATTGTAGGAGGCGAGCGCGAGGTGCCAGTCGCCTTGCAGCTCGTAGAGCGCCTGCAGGTAGTCGAGCGCGGCGCCGGTCGAGGCTACGACGTCGCGGCGTGCGTCGGTCCACCAGTTCTGCATCAGCTGGTGCCTCTTGCCGGTCGAGGGAATGAACTGCCACAGGCCCGAGGCGTGCGAGCGCGAGTACGCCATGGGATTGAACGCGCTCTCGACCATGGGCAGCAGGGCGACCTCGGTCGGCATGCCGCGCCTTTGCACTTCCTCGACGATGTAGAAGAGGTAGAGCTTGCTCCGTCCGACCATGCGCTTGAGATACTCGGGCTGGCTCGCGTACCAGCGCTCGCGCACCTCGACCAGCGGGCCGTCGATATCGGCGATCGCGAAACCGATTCGGATGCGCTCCCACAGATCGTCCGCGGGACGCTTGACGTCGATCGAGCGCGGGAGCTCGAGGTCCCTGGATTCCTGCAGTGGTGTCCCGTCAACGCGCGGTCTTGGACTGGCACTCGCCGCTACGTTGACGGCGGGCGCGGGCGCTTCTGCCGGAGCGGCTTTGGCAGCTGGGGTGGGAGGTGTTGTGGAATTGGGGGCAGGGACTGGTGCACTACCTGTCGAAGCAGTCTGTGCCGCTGCGCGGGCGCCGGTCGTCGGCGCCGCGGTGGGCGATGTGTCGTCGCTGCTGACCGCGTCCCAGGGAATTTGCGAGCAGGCTGCAAGCGCGCATACGGCCGTTGACGCAAGAAGCTTACTCAGCATTGCACGCAATGGCTCAGCCCTTTCTTCCACAAAAGCCGCGATGGTAGCCAAGCTTGCCCCGCAGGTCAAGCAAGTAGCCGATTCAGAAGGATTTTTTCCAACGCTATCCATCGGGCGCACGCTCCCATAACGCATGAGGAGGCAAATGGAACACCGTCTTGATATCGAAATCAATCAAGAATCATGCCCGCCCCAGTCAGGGGTCGGTTCAGAAAGTCGATGCTTTAGAAGGCGTGAGCGCCGAGCGGGTGGCGCTCAGAACTGGTTCTTCCACTGCCGCAAAGCGGCGAACACTGCGGAAGGATCGCTCAAGCGCCTGCCCAGATACTTGTTGGCCGATTCGATCACCGCGGGACGCTGCACGCGCAGGAAAGGGTTGGTCGCTTTCTCGCGCGCGATGGTCGAGGGCAGCGTCGGGCGGTTTTCTCGCCGCAGTCGCGCATCGCTCGCTTCGCGCTCGAGCAGCGCCGGATTATCCGGCTCGACGACCCTGGCAAAGCCGATGTTCGCGAGGGTGTATTCGTGTCCGCAATACACCAGCGTGTCATCGGGCAGCGCCGCGAGCTTCTCGAGCGATGCGTAGAGCTGCTGCGGCGTGCCCTCGAATGCGCGCCCGCATCCGCAGGCAAACAGCGTGTCACCACAAAACAGCATGTTTGAACCATAGTAGGCGATGTGCGCACGCGTGTGCCCGGGGATATCGAGCACCTCGAACGCCACGCCCAGTTCCTCCACGGCGACCCGGTCTCCGCCGGCGACCGGATGGGTAAGCGTCGCGATCGGCTCACCGCGCGGTCCGTACACCGGGACGGCGTGAGTTTCCAGAAGCTCCGCGATGCCCCCGACGTGATCCTGATGATGATGCGTAGCAAGGATCGCGACCAGCCGCAGCTTTTCGGCCGCAAGATAGTCCAGCACGGGCCGCGCCTCGCCCGGGTCGACCACCGCCGCGAAATGCGCGTTGCGCAGCGTCCAGACGTAATTGTCCTTGAAAGCCCGCAAGGGGATGACTTCGAATGCATTATCCGGCATATTCGTATATTCGCCTGTAGCCTGCGCCGACGTCCACTCACAAGAACCCAAGGTACCCGTGCTGCAAGACGCGCAAAACCCAATGCTAGCGGATTGGTTCGAGACCCCCAAGGGCTGTTACGTGCTTGCCTGGGAGCGGGGACAATTCGATGCGGCGGTCGAGGATGTGTTCGGCTATAACGCGGTGCAGCTGGGACTTCCCGGTCTGGACTTTCTGCGCGAGTCACGCATCCCTCTCAAGGTCCGCGCAGGGCTCGATCCGGGCTGCGGTCTGCGCTCCGAGCCGGTGCAATTGCCGATCGCGTCGCAAAGCGTCGACCTGCTGGCCATGCCCCACCTGCTTGAATTCAGTCCGCAGCCGCACGCGATACTGCGGGAAGCCGAGCGCGTGCTGATGCCCGAGGGCAGCATCGTCATTTCCGGTTTCAATCCTCTGTCGCTGTGGGGTGCGGCGCGTGCGCTGGGCTGGGAGCGGCGGCAATATCCATCGTGCGGAAGGTTCATCGGTTTGCTTCGGCTCAAGGACTGGCTCGCGCTTCTCGGATTCGAGCTGACCGGCGGACGCTTCGGCTGTTACGCACCGCCATTCTCCCAAGGGCGCTGGCTTGAGCGCTTCGGTTTCATGGAGAAAGCGGGCGATCGCTGGTGGCCGATCTGCGGCGGAGTCTACGTGGTTCGCGCAATCAAGCGCAACCTCGGCATGAGGCTGGTGAGGCCCGAGTGGCGCGACAAGCGCGCCGCCAAGAAAGCCCTGGCGCCGGTGACGCAGCGGGAAAACGGATTGCATGTCGAGAAGCGCGAGCAGCGCTGAAGTGGTGCGCATCTACACCGACGGCGCGTGCAAGGGCAATCCCGGGCCGGGAGGCTGGGGCGCCGTTCTGCAAGTGGACGGTGAGGAAAAGGAGCTGTTCGGCGGCGAGCCGCAGACGACCAACAATCGCATGGAGCTCACTGCGGTCATCCGCGCGCTGGAGGCGCTGAAGGGCCCTGGCCGGATCGAGGTCTACACCGATTCTCAGTACGTGCAGAAGGGCATCAGTGAATGGCTGCCCGACTGGAAGCGCCGCGGCTGGCGCACCGCCGACAAGAAGCCCGTGAAGAACGTGGACCTGTGGCAAGAGCTCGATCGCCTCGCCGGAGCGCACCGCATCACCTGGCACTGGGTGAAGGGGCACTCCGGGCATCCGGAGAACGAGCGTGCCGACGCGCTCGCCAACCACGGCGTAGAATCGCTCGGCTGAAATTCCAATGCGAAGAGTCGTCCTGGATACCGAAACCACCGGACTGAACGCGGCTCTCGGCGACCGCATCATCGAATTGGGCTGCATCGAGGTCCTGAACCGGCGGGTTACGACGAACCACTTCCACCGTTACGTCAACCCCGAGCGCGAGAGCGAGGCGGGGGCGCTCAAAGTCCACGGCATCACCCGCGAATTCCTTCAGGACAAACCCAAGTTTCGCGAGATCGTGGCCGAGTTCCTCGACTACATCCAGGGCGCGGAGCTGATCATCCACAATGCGGCTTTCGACGTCGAGTTCCTGAATCTGGAGCTGGGCCGGGTCGGACAGCCGCCGATCGAGCAGCACTGCGCTACGATCGTCGATACCCTCAGGCTCGCGCGCGAGCTGCACCCGGGCAAGAAGAACTCTCTCGACGCCCTGTGCGAGCGCTATCAGGTCGATCACGCCCACCGCACGCTGCACGGCGCGCTGCTCGATGCGGCGCTCCTCGCGGAGGTCTATCTGGCCCTGACGCGAGGCCAGGACAGCCTCGCGATCGAGCTCGATCGTCCGCGCCAGGTCTTGGGAACGGCGACGCGGGCCGGCGAACGTCCGCCGCTCATGGTGATCCAGCCGAGCGCCGAGGAGCTCGCCGAGCATGCGCGGCTGCTCGAGGCTATCGAGGCCGAGAACAAGACGCGGTGCGTGTGGCGGCGCTTCGATGTCGTGGCGGAAGCACGCTGACCGGCTGTGCGAAAATGAGCGGTGCAAGTTCCCGGGGGCGAGCGGCGATGTCAGTCGCAGGCAAGGACAATCCCTACGAAGTCGATCTCGAAAAGAACCCGGCCAATCATGCGCCGCTGACCCCGCTTGGCTTCATCGAGCGCGCCGCGAGCGTCTATCCTGGACGCGTCGCAGTCATCCACGGGACGCGGCGCACCACCTGGGCACAGACGTACGCGCGCTGCCGGCGGCTTGCCTCGGCCCTCGCGCGCCTTGGGATCGGCATCGGCGATACGGTGGCCGTGATGCTCGCGAATACCCCGGAAATGTATGAATGCCATTTCGGCGTGCCTATGGCGGGCGCCGTCCTCAACACGCTAAACACCCGCCTCGACGCGGAGACGATCGCCTTCATGCTCGAGCACGGCGGGGCCAAGGTCCTGATCGCCGACCGCGAGTTCTCGGACATCGTCGAGCGCGCGCTCGCCGCCACGAAGACCAAGCCTTTCGTGATCGACGTCGACGATCCCGAATACTCCGGTACCGGCAAGCGCCTCGGTTCGGCCGAGTACGAAAGCTTCATCGCCGCAGGTGACCCGGAATTTCGCTGGGAGGCGCCGGCAGACGAATGGAACGCCATCTCGCTCAACTACACCTCGGGCACGACCGGCAATCCCAAAGGCGTGGTCTATCACCACCGCGGGGCGTATCTCAATGCGATCTGCAACATCGTGACCTGGAGCATGCCGCACCACGCCGTGTATCTGTGGACTCTTCCGATGTTCCACTGCAACGGGTGGACCTTTCCGTGGACAATGGCCGCCAACGCGGGCACCAACGTGTGCCTGCGCAGGGTCGAGGCCAAGCCTGTTTTCGACGCAATGCGTGAGCACCGCGTGACCCACTATTGCGGCGCGCCGATCGTGCATTCGATGCTGGTCAATGCCGACCCGAAACTGCGCGAGGGCATCCGGCAGAAGGTGCATGCGATGGTTGCGGCGGCCGCGCCGCCCGCCGCCATGATCGAGGGCATGGAACGGATGGGCTGGGAGCTCACCCACGTATACGGACTCACAGAAGTCTACGGACCGGCCACCGTCTGCGCCAAACACGAAGAGTGGAACAGCCTGGACATCGGCAAGCGCACCGAGCGCAACGGACGCCAGGGGGTACGCTATCTCATGGAAGAGGGCCTGACGGTGATGGATCCGCAGACCATGCAGCCGATTCCCGCGGACGGCGAGACCATGGGCGAGATCATGTTCCGCGGGAACATCACCATGAAGGGCTACCTGAAGAACCGCAAGGCGACCGAGGAATCCTTCGCGGGCGGATGGTTTCATTCCGGCGACCTCGCCGTGCTGCAGCCCGACGGCTACGTCAAGATCAAGGACCGGGCCAAGGACATCATCATCTCGGGCGGGGAGAACATCTCCTCCATCGAGGTCGAGAATGTCCTCTATCGCCATCCCGCCGTGGCGATCGCCGCGGTCGTCGCCATGCCCGACGAGCGCTGGGGCGAGAGCCCCTGCGCCTTCATCGAACTCCGGCCCGGCATGACGGCCACGGCCGCCGAGATCTTGGAATTCTGCCGCGAGAATATCGCCCGCTTCAAGGTCCCGCGGCGCATCGTC
>DATDGA010000425.1:0-3564 GCA_036522335.1 Burkholderiales bacterium | reverse complement strand
ATGGTGGTGTCCATGGTCGTGCTCGGCGGAATGGGCAACATCTGGGGCGTGATTCTCGGCGCGGTGCTGCTCTCGTTCGTTCCGGAGATCCTGCGCTTCACCGTCGAGCCGGTGCAGATGCGGCTCTTCGGCCGCATGCTGATCGAACCCGAGGTGATCCGCATGCTGATCTTCGGTTTTGCCCTGGTTCTCGTCATGACGCTCCGCCCCGGTGGCTTGTGGCCCTCGGCGGTACGCAAACGCGAGCTCGCGGAGCGGAAACCATGAGCGCCCTGCTCGAGGCATCCGCATTGTCACGCAGATTCGGCGGAGTGCAGGCGCTCGCCGGCGTCAGCTTTTCGATCCGGCGCGGTGAAATCTACGGGCTGATCGGTCCGAACGGCGCGGGGAAGACGACCCTGTTCAATCTCCTCACCGGGATCTATGTTCCGGACGGGGGACGCTTCGTATTTGACGGCACGGAGCTCGCGGGCGCGAAGCCGCATGAAGTCGCGGCGCGCGGCATCGCGCGCACTTTCCAGAACATCCGTCTCTTTGGCAATCTTTCCGTGCTGGAGAACGTAATGATCGGCCGCCACGTCCGCACCCGCGCGGGCGTGATCGGCGCCGTGCTGCGCGACGCGGCGACGCGCGAGGAGGAGGCCGGGATCGAGCGGCGCGCCGTAGAGCTCCTCGACTACGTCGGGATACGCAACCGGGCCAACGAAGCCGCGGGCAGCCTTCCCTACGGAGACCAAAGGCGGCTCGAGATCGCCCGCTCCCTTGCCACCGACCCCAGGTTACTGTGCCTCGATGAGCCGGCTGCAGGGATGAATGCGTCGGAAACGCTGGCGCTGCGCGGGCTGCTAGAGCGCGTCCGTGGAGACGGAATGACGCTGTTCCTCATCGAGCACGACGTGCGCCTCGTCATGAACGTGTGCGACAGGGTGCTCGTGCTCGACCACGGCGAACGCATCGCCGAAGGTTCACCCGTCGATGTACAGCGGGATCCGAAGGTGATCGAGGCGTACCTGGGAAGCACCGTTGCGAACGATGGCGTTGCGGGATCGGTCTCCGCATGAACCTGCTCGAAGTGCGGGGCCTCGAAGTCCGCTACGGCGGGATTCGCGCCGTAAAAGGCATCGACCTGGAGGTCGGCACCGGCGAGATGGTGTGTCTCATCGGCGCGAACGGCGCCGGGAAGTCCTCGACCCTGCGCGCGATTTCGGGCCTCGTGCCGGCAGCGTCGGGCGCGGTGCGCTTCGGCGGCAGCGATCTCGCGGGCGTGCCTGCCTTCCGGCGCGCGCGCGCTGGGCTCGTCATGGTCCCGGAAGGACGCGGCGTGTTCGCGCAGCTCACTACTGAAGAGAATCTGGCCATGGGTGCCTACTCTCGAACCGACGGCGGGGTAGAGTCGGATTGCGACCGCGTCTTCAGCCTGTTCCCGCGGCTCAAGGAGCGCAGTCGACAGACCGCCGGCACGCTCTCGGGCGGGGAGCAGCAGATGCTCGCCATCGGGCGCGCGCTGATGAGCCGGCCGAAGCTGCTCGCGCTGGATGAGCCGAGCATGGGGCTTGCGCCGATGATCGCGCAGAAAATCTTCGAGGTGATCCGCGACGTCAACCGCGCCGGCGTCACGGTGCTGCTCGTGGAACAGAATGCGCGGGCCGCGCTCGCCCTTGCTGCCAGGGCCTATGTCATGGAAAGCGGGACGATCACGCTCTCCGGGGAGGCGCATGCACTTCTCGCCGATTCGCGCGTGCGCGAGGCCTATCTCGGCGAGGCTGCGGCCTGATGCGGGCGTTGCCCGCGCCGGAGATGTGGACGGCAGCGCACCATCGGTGATCAGGAATTCGCCGCGCGCATCGAGCGCGACGGCGGCACGCTAGTGCGCCTTGTCGGCGGCGGTAGTGAAGGAATCCGCGTAGAACTCGTTCTCCGCCAAGCCACATTTCCGCGTGAAATCGCGCCGCGCCGAATCGACCATGATGGGCACGCCGCAGGCGTAGACCTGGTGGCCGGAGAGATCGGGCAGATCTTCCATTACCGCACGGTGCACGAAGCCCGCCCGCCCGCTCCACTTGTCTTCGGGCAGAGCGTCGGAAATCACCGGCACGTATTCAAACCCCGGATGCTCGGCGACCCAGCGCTCGACCAAACCGTTCAGGTAAAGATCCTTCGGGCGGCGAGCGCCCCAGTAGAGCTTCATGGGGCGGGCGACGCCTTTCTTGAACGCGGCCTCGATAACCGCCTTGATCGGCGCGAAGCCCGTACCCGAGGCGACGAACACGATGGGCTTTGCGGACTCCTCGCGCAGGAAGAACGTCCCGAACGGCCCTTCGAAGCGCAGGATGTCGCGCTCCTTCATGGTCTGGAACACGTGGTCGGTAAACGTGCCGCCCGCCACATGTCGGACGTGCAATTGCACGAATGCATCGTCGTGCGGCGGGTTCGCCATCGAGAAGCTTCTGCGCGTGCCGTCCTTGAGCAGGATGTCGATGTACTGCCCGGGAATGAACATCAGGCGCTCGTTCGAGGGCAGCTTGAGATAAACGATCATGGCGTCGTCTGCGACGTGCTCGAGCCTGTGCACGCGCGCGGGGAGCTTTCTCACCTGGATGTCACCGGCCTTCCTCACCTCGCGCGCCTCGATCGTTACGTCGGAGAGGGGCTTCGCCTGGCAGAAGAGCGCATAACCCTGACTGCGCTCCTCGGCGGTGAGTGCTTTTTCGGAATAACGGCCGTAGTCGATCCGGCCTTCGATGAGCTTTCCCTTGCAACTGCCGCAAGCGCCGTCGCGGCAGCCATAGGGAAGGACCAGGCCGGCGTCGAGCGCAGCCTGGAGAATGGTCGAGCCGTCCTGCGCCTGGAATTGGTGGGCGGTGTTGCGTATTGTGACCTGATGCGTCATCGAGGTGCGCGGTAAAATTCGCTCGTGGATACCTTGCTCATCATCGGTTGCGGCGACATCGCCCGCCGGGCCCTGCCGGTGCTCAAACAGCGCTACCGCGTCTGCGCGCTGGTACGATCGCCCGATCTCGCGCTTGCCGCTTCGGGTGTCGACCTGGTCGCAGGCGATCTCGACAATCCCGAATCTCTCGCGTCGCTCGTCGGTCGGGCGGAGTGCGTCGCCCACCTTGCCCCGCCTGCGGCCGGCGGCCAGATCGACCGGCGCACGCGCAACCTGCTCGCGGCGTTTTCGGCACCGCAAAAACGCGGCGCCATGTTACCACGGCGATTCGTGTATCTTTCCACGAGCGGTGTTTATGGCGATTGCGCGGGCGAATGGGCGGAAGAGACCCGCATGCCCCGGCCGCAGACCGAGCGCGCGATACGCCGTCTTGACGCCGAGCGGGCGATCGCCGAGTGGGGCGACCGCAACAAGGCGGAGGTCGTTATCCTGCGCGCGCCGGGTATTTACGCGCGGGATCGGTTGCCGCTGGATCGTATAGCTCGCGGCACTCCGGTCTTGCGCAAGGAAGAGGACGTCTATACCAACCACGTTCATGCCGACGATCTCGCTGCGATCCTCGCCCTGGCGCTGGAGTCGACGCACGCAGCCGGAATTTACAACGCGAACGATGA
>DATDGA010000424.1:0-2258 GCA_036522335.1 Burkholderiales bacterium | reverse complement strand
AGGTCCACCCTGCGGCTCCAGGAAATCCTCTTCCAGGATCCGAACTGCTAGCCACGGGAGGACCTATGAACGAGAGACTGCTGCGCGCCGCGCTTTTCCTCCCCCTCGCTCTGCTTGCGGGTGGGTGTGCCAACTTTGCTGCCTTACCTGCGGGCGCCCCCGCGCAGGAAGTCACGGCACGGGTGGGCGCTCCCGGGACCGTGTGGAAAAACGCCGACGGCTCGGAGACCTGGGAATATCCGCAGGGTCCGGCGGGCGTCCAGACTTTCATGATCGACTTCGCACCGGATCAAACCGTGCGGCAGGTCCGGCAGGTGCTCGGCGAGCCGTATTTCTCGAGGGTCAGGGCTGGAATGTCCCGGTTGGATATTCACAAACTCCTCGGAAGGCCCAGGGAAATATGGTACTTCCCGGCGCGCGATGAAGAGGTGTGGATCTGGCGTTACCAGGACGTCCGATACATGTTCTTCGACGTTCTCTTCGATCGGACCGAAGGAACAGTGAGAACCACGCTGCGCATCGACGAGCTTTTCGGCGGACAATCCGGCCACCGCTGAAGGTCCGCGTCAACCGCGTTTTTCCTGCTCGTACTCCTTCATCGCCTCGCGCGCCAGCCGGAATCCCTCCACTCCCGCCGGCATCCCGCAGTACACCGCGACCTGAAGCAGCACTTCGCGAATTTCCTCGCGCGTGCAGCCGTTGGTCAGCGCGCCTTTCATGTGCGCCTTGAATTCGTGAGGGCGGTTCAGCGCGGACAGCATCGCCAGATTGATCAGGCTTCGCATCTTGCGCGGCATTTGCGGCCGCGCCCACAGCCAGCCCCAGCAGGACTGGGTCACCAGCTCCTGCATCGGCATGTTGAAATCGTCCGCGCTGGCGAGGTTGCGCTCGACATACTCGGCGCCCAGGACCTCCTTGCGCACGGCCAGTCCCTTGTCCCACAGTTCCTTCAACATTGCGATTTCCTTTCGGGTTGCTTGCGTGAAACGGATCAGACCATCGAGTGGCTCATCTCGCCGATGCGTTCGATCCACAGCCTGACGGTGTCGCCCGGTTTCAGGAACCGGCCTCTGCCCATGCCGACGCCCGCCGGGGTTCCCGTGAGCACCAGATCGCCGGGGTAGAGCGTCACGCGCGAAGAGAGCATGGCTATCTGCTCGGCGGTATCGAAAATCAGCTTGCTGGTGCGCGAGTCCTGCATCGGTTCGTCGTTCACCCACAGCTTGATGCCCAGGTCGTGCGGATCGCCAAGATCGGCCGCCGGCACGATCCAGGGTCCGGTCGGGCACGAGCCGTCGAAACACTTCTGGCTCACCCAGTCGTAGTGAAAAGGCGAGGTGGGCGGGTTCTTGTCGCGCTTCATCGCGTCGCGCGCCGAGAGATCGTCGGCGATGGTGTAGCCGGCGACGCAGCCGAGGGCTTTCTCGACGGGCACGTCTTTCGCGGTCTTCCCTATGACCGCAACGAGCTCGACTTCCCAGTCCACTCTCTGCGAGTAGGCCGGGAGCTTCACTCTAGAGCCGGGCCCGACCACCGAGCTCCTCGAAGTCTTGACGAAGTGCCAGGGCTTTTCGCCGAGATCCTTCATCGTCGGTCCCGGCTCCTTGCCTTGCGCGCGCGCCATCTCGGCCATGTGATCGGTGTAATTGGCCCCCGCGCAATAGATATTGCCCGGATAAAGCACCGGCGCGAGCAGTTTGGCCCTCTTGAGCGGCACACCCTTTGCCTTGCTCTTTCCCGCGGCGATGCGCTTTGCCGCGGCGGCAAAAGCGCGGTGGGCCTTGCTCCAGTCCCTCAGCGCGCCGAGAACCGAAGACCACGCCGCCTGGCCCGTGAGGCGGGCTGCGTCGTAAATTGTCTCGCCGACGAGAATCCCGGCACGCGCTTCGCGACCGGACTGAAAACTCAGCAATCGATAGCTCATTTGTCTTCCTTCTTTCAGGCAAAGGCGCGCTTCATGCGCCTGATCCAGTCTTCAAAGGCGACCATCTGGTCGGTCAGGAATTTCCGCGTCGTCTCGTCGGTCAGCTTTCCGTCCGGGCCGAACTTGCTCGGCGCCATGCCGATGAAGACTTCGGGCCTGGCGAGCCACTGGGCGCCCAGCCCCGAAAGAATCCTGCGCAGATCGTACTGAACTCTTGCCCCGCCGAGCGGTCCGCCGCTCGCGCTGAAGACCGCGGCGGGCTTGTTCTGGAAGGGCGAGGGCTGGTAACGCGACATCCAGTCGATCGCGTTCTTGAGGGCGGCGGAAAGCGACC
>DATDGA010000423.1:0-8216 GCA_036522335.1 Burkholderiales bacterium | reverse complement strand
TGTGTCGAGCGCCACTTTGCGCACCATCAATGCGCCCTAACGTGAATTGGTTGACAAAATGGTTGACACTTCGGGCGGTTTGCAAACGGCCATTCTGCTCCTGTTGGCTGTCATCCTTCAATTTGATCAATCCGTTACGCCCCCAAGGGCCTCGATACGACCCTGACACCACGGACGATCATACGCCCGCGCGTGGATTTCAGACTTCAAGTCGCGGCGTGAAAGCTCGGGACAAACGGCGGGCCAAAATAGAAACTCGGGATGAAACGGCAGCTTGCTCGCCCGTCCGTTCGATCCCGCGCATCTGCCCCGGCCGCGCGCTAAGCGCGGCGTTCGCGGGACTAAACGATGTTGAGGTGCTCGATGCCCGTCGTGATGTCCTTGTTCCGCGCCTCCTTGGAGTGCAGCTTGATCTGCAGGCGCAGGTCGTTGACGCTGTCGGCGTTCCGGAGCGCGTCCTCGTAGCTGATCTTGCCCGCCTCGAACAGGTCGAACAACGCCTGGTCGAAGGTCTGCATGCCCAGCTCCCGGGACTTCTTCATGATCTCCTTGATCTCGTGCACTTCGCCCTTGAAGATCAGGTCAGAGATGAGCGGGGAGTTGAGCATGATCTCGATCGCGGCGCAGCGGCCCCTGCCCTCTTTGAGCGGTATGAGGCGCTGTGAGACCAGTCCGCGGAGGTTGAGCGACAGGTCCATCAGGAGCTGCGCGCGCCGCTCCTCGGGGAAGAAATTGATGATGCGGTCCAGCGCCTGGTTGGCGTTGTTCGCGTGCAAGGTCGCCAAGCACAGGTGGCCGGTTTCGGCGAAAGAGATGGCATGTTCCATGGTCTCGCGGTCGCGGACCTCGCCGATCAGGATCACGTCGGGCGCCTGGCGCAGGGTGTTCTTGAGCGCGCTTTGCCAGTTCAGGGTATCGACGCCGACTTCACGCTGGGTGATGAGGCAACCCTTGTGCGGGTGGGTGAATTCGACCGGGTCTTCGATGGTGATGATGTGGCCGTAGGAGTTTTCGTTGCGGTAGCCGATCATCGCCGCGAGCGACGTGGACTTGCCCGAGCCCGTGGCCCCCACCACGATCACCAGTCCCCGTTTGGTCATGATCACGTCCTTCAGCACGTTCGGGAGGCCGAGATCCTCGATCTTGGGGATGGTGGTGGTGATCACCCGCAGCACGATGCCGACATTGGCCTGCTGGACGAAGGCGTTGACGCGGAACCTGCCGATGCCCGCGGGGTTGATCGCGAAGTTGCACTCCTTGTTCGCCTCGAACTCGGCCGCCTGCCTGTCGTTCATGATCGCGCGGGCGAGGTCGATGGTGTGCGCCGGGGTGAGCGGCTGGTTCGAGACCGGCGTCATCTTGCCGTCGATCTTGATCGCCGGCGGAAAGCCGACGGTGACGAAAAGGTCCGAGCCCTTCTTCGTCAACATCAACCGAAGCAGGTCGTACATGAATTTCATTGCCTGTTCGCGTTCCATATCTACCTCTTCGAGACTACGTTCGGAATTCCCCGGATTCGGTCAAGCTAACCGGGGAAGTTGTGGCTTCGGCCGGGCTCACCTAGCGAGCCCTTAACTTCGAAATCCGAAGTTAGCCTACACCGCAATGTCCCGGGCTGACTCATGTCAGCCTGGGAAATTGTCCTTGTTCGCGGCCTTGCCGCGCGCTTCGGCGGCCGAGATGATGTTGCGCTTCACCAGTTCCCCAAGGTTCTGGTCGAGCGTCTGCATGCCGAAATTCTGTCCGGTCTGGATGGCCGAGTACATCTGGGCGATCTTGTTTTCGCGGATCAGATTGCGAATCGCGGGGGTGCCGACCATGATCTCGTGCGCGGCGACGCGGCCCGACCCGTCCTTGGTCTTGCACAGGGTCTGCGAAATCACGGCGCGCAAGGACTCCGAGATCATCGCGCGCACCATTTCCTTTTCCGCAGCCGGGAAAACGTCCACGATCCGGTCGATGGTTTTCGCGGCCGAACTCGTGTGCAGGGTGCCGAACACCAGGTGTCCCGTCTCGGCACCGGTCAGCGCGAGGCGGATGGTTTCCAGGTCGCGCATTTCGCCCACCAGGATCACGTCCGGGTCCTCGCGCAAGGCGCTGCGCAAGGCGTTCGCGAACGACAGCGTGTGCGGGCCGACCTCGCGTTGGTTGATCAGGCACTTTTTCGATTCGTGCACGAACTCGATCGGGTCTTCGATGGTGAGGATGTGGCCCTGCTCGTTCTCGTTGATCTGATTGACCATGCCTGCGAGCGTGGTGGACTTGCCCGAACCGGTGGGGCCGGTCACGAGCACGATGCCGCGCGGCTGGTCGGCGATCTCGGCGAATATCTTGGGGGCCCGCAGTTCCTCGAGCGACAGGATCTTCGAGGGAATCGTCCGCATGACCGCCGCCGCGCCCCGGTTCTGCACGAAGGCGTTGACGCGAAAGCGCGCGAGGCCGGGGATCGCGAAGGAGAAGTCGCATTCGAGGTTTTCCTCGTAGTGCTTCCTCTGCCCGTCGTTCATGATGTCGTAGATCATGCCGTGCACGTCCTTGTGCTCCATCGCCGGCAGGTTGATGCGCCGCACGTCGCCGTGCACGCGGATCATGGGCGGGAGCCCCGAGGACAGATGCAGGTCGGAGGCCTTGTTCTTGACGACGAAGGCTAGGAGTTCCGAGATATCCACTATAATCCCCTTCAGTGTGAGGCCCGGACTGCATCGGGAGCCCGGGCCTAAGCAAATGAAAGAGCGAGAATTTTCAGGTCCGCCGCGCTTGCATCGCCGCGCTGATTATGTCCTCAATTGCCGCGAAGTTGCAAGCCGTGGAGAAGCGCATCGAGTCCGCAGTTCGCGCGGCGGGTCGGTCCGCCGGGTCGGTACGGTTGGTCGCGGTGAGCAAGACCTTTCCGCCCGAAGCGGTGCGCGAAGCCGCGCAGGCGGGACAGCGCGACTTCGGCGAGAACTATGCCTTGGAGGGCGTCGAGAAAATCCTGGAGCTTCGCCCGCTCGGCCTCATCTGGCACTATATCGGTCCGATCCAGAGCAATAAGACGCGCGCTATCGCCGAGCACTTCGACTGGGTGCATTCGATCGATCGCGCGAAAATCGCCGCCCGGCTCTCGGAAGCGCGCGGCTTGGCACTTCCCGAGCTGCAAGTCTGCATCCAGGTGAACGTCTCGGGCGAAACGTCGAAGAGCGGGGTCGCGCCGGAGGAAGTTGCGGCGCTCGCAAGACAGGTGGCGGGGTTCTCGCGCGTGAAACTGCGCGGTCTCATGGCCGTGCCCGAGCCGACCTCGGATGAGGCACTGCAGCGCCGGCGCTTCGCTCAGTTGCGCGAGCTGCGCGATCGGCTGAACCGCGAGGGTTTCTCGATGGACACGCTCTCTATGGGCATGTCGGCGGATCTCGAGGCAGCGATCGCCGAGGGCGCGACGATGGTGCGCGTGGGTACTGCGATTTTTGGAGAGAGAACGGCAACATGAAGATCACATTCATCGGCGGCGGCAACATGGCTGACGCGCTCATCGGCGGACTCCTGCGCAAGGATTTTCCGCTGCAGGATATACGCGTGGTCGAGATCAGCCCAGACGCACGGCGCAAGCTCGTCGATAAGTACGGCGTCACCTGCTTCGATAAGCCCAAGGACGCGGTGCGCGCGAACGACGTCGTGGTATTCGCGGTGAAGCCCCAGCACCTGCGGGAAGCTGCGGCGAAGTCAGGGATCGCGGACAACGCCAACCTCGTCATCAGCATCGCCGCGGGAGTGCGCCTGGGCAACCTCTCCAAATGGCTGAAGGGCCACACGCGCCTGGTGCGCGCGATGCCCAATACGCCGGCGATGATCGGCGAGGGCGTTGCCGGCTTGTATCCTTTTTCAAAGGCCGTGACGCGCGAGGACCGCGAGCAGACCGAAACCGTTCTCGGCGCGGTCGGCGCCACCGTATGGATCACCGACGAGTCGCAGATGGACGCGGTGACCGCGATCTCGGGGAGCGGCCCGGCCTACGTGTTCTACTTTATCGAGGCAGTCGAGGACGCAGCACGGGAATTGGGATTGCCGGTTGCGATCGCGCACCGGCTCGTGCTCGACACCTTCACCGGCGCGGCGAAGCTCGCGGCTTCGAGCCCCGATCCCGTGGCGGTCCTGCGCGAGCGCGTCACCTCCAAAGGCGGCACGACCGAGCGCGCGTTAGCGAGCATGGCCAAGGACGACGTGAAAGCCGCCGTCATCCGCGCGATCCACGCCGCGAACGAGCGCGGCAGGGAACTGGGCGAGGAGCTGGGCAAGGAATGAAGTCTCGAATCCGATGTTGAGCCAGATCGCCCAGCTGCTGATCCAGACCGCGTTCGGTTTTTTCGTGTATGCGCTGCTTTTGCGCTTTTACATGCAGTGGCTGCGCGCGCCGTTCCGCAACCCGGTCGGGCAGTTCGTCACCGCGCTCACCGACTGGATCGTTCGGCCCGCGCGCCGGGTGGTCCCGGGCCTGATGGGTCTGGATCTTTCGAGCATCCTCATCGCCTGGCTGGCCGAAGCGCTGATGCTAGTGCTGCTCTTCTGGCTGCGTGAAGAATCCTTTGCCAGTGCCCCCGGCATCGCGGCGGGGAAGTTGTTCACGCTCGCCGCGATGGAGCTCGTACGCGCCTCTCTCTATCTGCTGATCGGCGTGATCATCGTGCAAGTCATCATCAGCTGGATCAACCCTTACGCGCCGCTCGCACCCGTGTTCGACTCGCTGACCCGCCCCTTCTACGCTTTCTTTCGGCGTTTCATACCACCGATCGGCAACGTGGATCTCTCGCCGTTGTTCGTGTTGCTCCTCGCCCAGATCGTCCTGATCCTGCTCGATCCGCTTTTGCGCTTGATCCAGACATCGTTTTAGGGTCCGCTCCACGATGACCTGGGCGAAACGCGTTGTCGGCGGCTGGCTGCTCGCCATTCACGCGCAGCCCGGGGCAAGACGAAGCGGGATCGCCGGGATGCACGGTGACGCACTCAAGGTGCGGGTCGCGGCACCGCCCGCCGAGGGCCGCGCCAACGACGAGCTGGTTGCCTTGGTTGCCGAGGCGCTCGGCGTGCCGAAGAACAGCGTGACGGTGGTGAAAGGCGGAGCGTCGCGGCGCAAGACCGTGCTCGTCGCCGCGCCGCAAGCCGACCCCGCGCGGCTCCTGAGCGGGGAATCCCGGTAAGACGGCGCTTTAGGACTCGTACACGACCTGGCCGCCCACCAGCGTGTAGCGCACCCGGCCGGGCAGCTCATAGCCGATGAAGGGCGTGTTCTTTCCCTGGCTCTTCAGGAAATCCGCGGTGATCTTGACGTGGGCGTTGGGGTCGAACACGCACACGTCCGCGGCCGTTCCGGCGGAGAGATCCCCCGCCGGAACGCCCAGGATGCCGGCCGGCTTGGCGGTCACCGTGGCGAGCGCATCGGGCAGGGCGACGCGCATTTCTTCGGCCCACTTGAGCGTGAGCGGCAGCAGGAGCTCCAGGCCCGTCGCGCCAGGTTCGGATTCGGCGAAGGGCAGTTGCTTCGCATCCTCGTCCACCGGCGCATGATCAGAACACAGCGCATCGATCGCTCCGTCGGCAAGTCCCGATCGCAGCGCGTCGCGGTCGCGAAGGCTGCGAAACGGCGGGATCACGTGGCAGTGGGAATCGAAGTAGCCGAGGTCGATTTCCGAAAGGTGCGCGTGATGGACGCTCACGTCGCAGCTGACGGGAAGCCCCTCTTTTTTCGCCGCGCGCACCATCGCAACGCCCTCGGCGGTCGACAGGCGGCACAGGTGCACGCGCGTGCGCGTCGTGCGCACGAGCTGCAGTATGGTCGCGAGCGCGATGGTTTCCGCGAACGCGGGGATCCCCTGCAGGCCGAGCCGGGTGGCGACCTCGCCGTCGTGCGCGACACCGCCGCGCGCGAGGTACCCATCCTGCGGGCGCAGCCATACCGCGATGCCGAAGGTGCCCGCGTATTGCAGCGCGCGCCACAGGACCTGCGTGTCGGGAAGCGGCGTATCGGCGTGCGAAAACGCGACGCAGCCCGCGTCGCGCAGCACCACCATTTCGGTGAGCCGCTCCCCGCCGAGCTTCCAGGTGAGCGCCCCGATGGGATACACGTGGACGAGATTGAGACTCTTCGCCCGGTGCTTGAGCATCTCCACCAGACCTGGCTCGTCGAGCGGCGGATCGGTGTCCGGCGGGCAGGCGAGACTGGTGACGCCGCCCGCGACCGCGGCCTGCATTTCCGATTCGAGCGTCGCCTTGTATTCGAAGCCCGGCTCGCGCAGGCGCGCCGAAAGATCGATCAAGCCGGGGCAGACGACGAGGTTCGTCGCGTCTATCGTGCGCTCGGCGCGAAATCCCGCAGGAGCTTTTCCGAGCGCCGCGATTTTTCCGTCTGCTATGAAAACTTCCTGCTTCGCGTCGACGCGGCTCCTCGGATCGATCACGCGGCCGTTCTTGATGTGGATGCTCGTCATTTGAAGGGACTGCCGTCCTTGCGGGTAAACACCCATTTCCCGTCGATCATGCGCACTGCCATGTCAACGTCGCTGTAGGTGGCGGCGTCGTCAGGCGTGCGGTCACCTATTTCCAAATACAGCGCCGGCTTGTCGGTCTCGTTGACGAGCTGGTGGCCGTCGGCTTTACCGGCAGGGAATCCGGCGGCCATTCCAGGCTTGAGTTTCTGTCTTCCTGCGTCGGTGACGAGCGTCACTTCGCCTTCGAGAACGTAGATGAACTCGTCCTGTTTCACGTGCCAGTGCCGCATGGAAGATTCCGCGCCTGGGTCCAGGCGCGTGAGATTGACCCCGAAATTCTTGAGCCCTGCCGCATCGCCGAGGCGCCTGCGGTGGCGTCCCGCCACCCGAGATTTGTAGGGTTCCGGATAACCGGTGGTCGATTGCTCGGGCAGGTCTTTCGGGTCGAACGCTGACGCAACGGGCTTAGTCATGGTCAGTTTCCCGCGAGGATGCTCATCACCGCCATGCGCACGGCGATGCCGAAGGTGACCTGCGGCAGGATCACGGAGTGGGGGCCGTCGGCAACCGACGAATCGATCTCGACGCCGCGGTTCATCGGCCCGGGGTGCATCACGATCGCGTCGGGCTTGGCGAGGGCGAGCTTCGCGGGAGTCAGGCCGTAGGACTTGAAGAATTCCTGAGCCGAAGGCAGCAGCGGACCCTTCATGCGCTCGTTCTGAAGGCGCAGCATCACCACCACGTCGCACCCCGTGAGTCCTTCGCGCATGTCGTGATGCACCGAGACGCCGAGTTGCTCCACGCCTTCGGGCAGGAGCGTGCGGGGGCCGATCACGCGCACGTCAGGCGTGCCGAGCGTGGTGAGCGCGTGGATCAGCGAGCGCGCCACACGCGAGTGCAGCACGTCGCCGACGATGGCGACCGAGAGCCGGGTAAAGTCCTTTTTGTAGTGGCGGATGGTGTAGGTGTCGAGCAGGCCCTGGGTCGGGTGCGCGTGGCGGCCGTCGCCGGCGTTGATCACGTGCACGTGCGGGGCGACGTGGCTCGCGATCAGGTGGGCGGCGCCGCTCGAGGAGTGCCGCACCACGAACATGTCGGCGTACATCGCCGAAAGATTGTCGACCGTGTCGAGCAGGGTTTCACCCTTCGTGGAAGACGAAACGGCGATGTTCAGGTTGATCACATCCGCGGAAAGGCGCTTCGCTGCGATTTCGAAGGTGGTGCGCGTGCGCGTCGACGGCTCGAAGAACAGGTTGAAGATCGACTTGCCGCGAAGGAGCGGAACTTTCTTCACCTCGCGCTCGGTGACGCCGATGAAGGACGCGGCCGTGTCCAGGATGTGCACCAGAACTTCGCGCGGCAACCCCTCGATCGTGAGCAGGTGCTGTAACTTTCCGTCGCCGTTAAGTTGCGGGTTTCGCATCGGAGAGTCGCAGGGAAAATGTTCCACGCTCGTCGCGCACCAGGCGCAAGAGCTTGCCTTGCGGTACGGCGAACGTCGCGCCGACGTACTGCGCAGCAATCGGCAACTGCCGCTCGCCGCGGTCGACCAGCACTGCGAGCTCGATCTTTCCGGGGCGCCCATAGTCGAAGAGTTCGTTCATCGCGGCTCGGACCGTGCGCCCGGTGTAGAGCACGTCGTCGACCACGACGATGTGCCTGCCGTTCACGTCGAACGGAATTTGAGAGGGCTTCACCTGATGGTGCAGCCCCGTCGAGTCAAAATCGTCGCGGTAGAACGAAATGTCGAGCGCTCCC
>DATDGA010000422.1:0-2207 GCA_036522335.1 Burkholderiales bacterium | reverse complement strand
GATGAGGATGTCCGCCGACAGTACAACGAGGTCGGCGAGCTTGCTGGGTTCGATCGAACCCTTGATGTTTTCCTCGAAGGTCAGCTTGGCGTTGTTGATCGTGAAGATGCGCAGCGATTCCTCGCGCGTGATGCGCTGGTTCGCGCCGTAGACGCCGTCGGACATCGTCTCGCGCGAGATGAAGTGGTACATAGCCCAGAACGGGTTGTAGGGGATGACGGGCGAGGCGGTGCCGCCGGCGACGAGGATGCCCTGGTCGAGGAAGGTCCGCCCCGGCGTCACTTGCGGCCGATATTAGACGTTGGCCGTTATGTCGCGCAGGACGGTGCGCGCGATCACGAGGTTCTCGACTCTCGTCGCGCCCGCGCGCTTGAGTATCCGTGCCACCTCGTTCAAGGTCGTGCCGGTCGTCATTACGTCGTCTACCACCGCGACGCTCTCACCCGAGAGCTTGAGATTGCAGACGAACGCCCCGCGCACGTTCTTCGCGCGCTCCTCGTAAGGAAGTTTCGTCTGCGGCAGCGTGTCCCTGACGCGCAGGACGCCGCGCGGCGCGATCGGTCTGCCCAAATGTCGTGCAAGACCGCGGGCGATTTCGAGAGACTGGTTGAATCCCCGCTCGGCAAGGCGCCTCGGATGCAGAGGCATCGGCAGGATGAGATCGACGTCCGGCAGCGACCGGGAGGCGAGGCGGCTCGCAAAGAATCCCGCCAGCGCAAGCCGGGCGCGGTACTTCAGGGCTTGCACCAGTCTGTCGCACGGAAATTCGTAGCACCATAGTGCGAGCGTGCCATCGAAGTGCCGCGGATCGTTGAGGCAGCTGCCGCAGATGGCCCCGCCGGGGCTGGGCAGTGCGCATCGGGGACAACACTCGGCGAGCGCGGGCAGTTCGTTGGCGCACGCGGCGCAAAGCAGCTCCGAGCCGCTCTCGGTCCCGCAGAGCAAGCAGTCTTCACCGACCCAGGTCTGGACGTTTCTTGCGCCGTTGTTAAGCAGAGCGAATAGCTTCATTTGACAACTTTTCGGCTTGCCCGGATGATCGTGCCGTGCGCATACCCGCGATGACTTCCCATAACGGACGAGCCGGTGCGATGGTGGACGGCGGCGCTGAATCGCGGGTCGAAGACGCGCCGCGATGGACCCGCGCGACAGTCGAAGCGCTGTTCGAGCTGCCGTTCAACGATCTTCTTCACCGCGCTCAGACCGTCCATCGGCTGCACTTCGACGCCAACGCCGTTCAACTCTCGACTCTCCTTTCGATCAAGACCGGAGGATGCCCCGAGGACTGCGCGTATTGCCCGCAGTCGGCGCGCTACCAGACCGGGGTCGAAAGCGAGGGGCTGCTTTCGCTCGAGTCCGTGATTGCCGCGGCGCAGGCCGCCAAGCGGAGCGGAGCGACGCGCTTTTGCATGGGTGCGGCCTGGCGCGGTCCCAAGGAAAAAGATCTCGAGCAGGTGGCCGGGATGGTGGGCGCGGTCAAGGCGCTTGGACTGGAGACCTGTGCAACGCTCGGACTGCTGCGCGACGGACAGGCTGAACGTCTGAAGGCGGCGGGTCTCGACTTTTACAACCACAATCTCGACACCGCCCCTGAGTTCTACGGCGAGATCATCACCACGCGCCGTTATCGCGACCGGCTCGACACGCTTTCGCGGGTGCGCCAGGCAGGAATCAAGGTGTGCTGCGGAGGGATCGTGGGCATGGGCGAGACGCGCGGGCAGCGCGCCGGTCTGATTGCGGAGCTCGCAAGCCTCGATCCGCAGCCGGAATCGGTTCCCATCAACGATCTCGTTCAGGTGGAGGGCACGCCGCTCGATGGGGCTGCCAAGCTCGATTGGAGTGAGTTCGTGCGAACGATCGCCTGTGCCCGTATCGCCATGCCGCGCAGCACCGTGCGTCTCTCTGCGGGACGTTCGGAGATGCCCGAACCGGTGCAAGCCCTGTGCTTTCTCGCCGGCGCGAATTCGATTTTTTACGGCGACAAGCTCCTCACCACCGGCAATCCCGAAGCCGCGCGCGATCGCGCCCTGTTGGGAAAGCTCGGGCTTCGCACGCTCTAGCGCGGGCCGCAGTGTCCCGCCGGGCGGCGGCCGCTAGACTATCGGCATGGGTCCTCGGGCATTTCACCTGGATACGAAACAGGCGCGGCGTGCGTTCGAACGCGCTGCCCGAATGGGTGCCGATACTGCGGTACTGCAGAGCGAAGT
>DATDGA010000421.1:0-7987 GCA_036522335.1 Burkholderiales bacterium | reverse complement strand
GTGGTGGGCGGCGAGCAGGTCACCGACCGCGCCGGCCAGCCGCACCTGCCCGCGTGACAGCAGGACCAGGTAGCTGGCCACCCGCTCCAGTTCGGTGAGCACGTGCGAGGACAGCAGCACCGACACCCCATCGTCGACTGTTGCCGTCAGCACCGTCGCCCGAGACCTTCGCCGGAACGCACGTTGTATACAGCGGCGGGGAGCGCGCTTCGTATCTGCTGCTGCCGGTGATCGGTGGGGGCGCGGCCAAGTAGGCCTTCGTTGACGCCACAACGCCGGCCTCGAGCTTCCCGCATCGCCGCGTGTGTGAGGGTTTACCCTGATTGATTTGTCAGGCGCTTCCGACTTACTCCGCGTAGTACTCCGCGGTAGCATGTCCGTTGCGGCACTTCTCGGTTGGAGGTACGCTCTTCGTAACTGCGACCCAAGGGGGTATTGACGTGGTCCCATCACATGCTGACTCGCGATCTGCCGCCAGACCTTGGATCGGGTCACTTGCGCGGCTGATCGGCAATGCGGCTTTAGCGCTTCTTGTCGCGTGCGCCGTTCCAATTTCGTACTACGACGCCACCACATACAAGAACCTGGTCGACCTCAAGGTCGAATCAACAATCCTTGTCGCATCCTTCGATACCAAGGCAGTCGCCGAAAACGAAGGGAAGATCGCCGATGTCGAGATGAAGCTCCAGAAAGCCTATGAGTACGAGAAGGGCAAGGGCGTCGCAAACAGCGGCACCATGATTCAGCTAGAGAAAATCAAAGGGATGTTCGAGAGCGACGTAGACGACTACCGAAGCAAAGACCCGAAGGGGACGCTCGGGCGGAAATTCTTCAGAGAGGCAGCGATCACGCTGGGGCAAGCCTTTGACATCGCAATCGGCACCGAGAACCTGAAAAACAAGGACAAGCAATAGGGTGGGCCATGAGCAAATTTACGGACTTCATTGACACTATCAAAGACCCAGCCGAGATCCTGGCAAAGGATGAACTCAAGAACCTCGTTGCCACGGCGAAGAGGGAGACATCTGATTTCGTGCGTCTTCAAGCGGAGAATCTGGAACGCTGGACCATCATGTTGGCTGAAGAAGACCTGACACCTGATGGGTTCAAAAAGCTGGTAAAGAAGATGGAAGTCCTTTCTCAGCTTGAGAACATCAGACTCGAAACTGCAGCAAAAGCGAGTGCTCAGCGGTTGGCCCAGGGAATAACGGACCTGGTTGTGAACCAGTTGTTCAAGCTCATCTAGGACTTTCTCTCTGCCGTACCGTCTTACCGCTTCATCGCGGCGGACGGCGCTCCAGCGGCTCCTCCGCATCGATGAGCACGAAAGCGATGCGGCAGTTCTGCTTGCCGCGGTTCACCCACGCGTGGTTCGTTCCCCGCTGCACCAGCACGTCGCCCGCCTTGAGATGAACTTCAGAATCGTCGAGCAGCATGTCGATCTCGCCCGAGATCACGACGGCGTAGTCGATGCTTTTCGTGCGGTGCATGGCCGCGCGGCGGGCATCGCCTTCACCGGGACCGTCCTGCCCCAGGCCCATTTCGCGCCGCATGGCCGCGTTGTCGACGGCGCCGAAATCCGCGGCCGGCGGAAAGTCCACGACGCGGAAGATCGAACCCCGCGGCGGCGGCGCCACGCCGATCTCGCGTTCGGCGCGGTCCGCGTTGCCGGACACGTCGGCGGGCGATTCCTCCGTCAGCCACAGGAGCGTCGAGGTGAGGCCGGTGGCCTTTCTCTGTCTGACGTTCGGCGCCACGCCGTCGACAAGCACGACCGCTTTCCCCTGCGGGTCGTGGCCGGTCACCACGCGCCGGGTCGGTTGCGTCATTGTCTCGGAGAAGTCGCGATTTCGCAGACGCACAACCCTGAACTGCGCCTGAACTGCGGCACGCGCGCGTGCGTCAGCCTGCGATGATCGGCCGAAAGGGGAATTTCCGCTCGGCCTGCGACAGCGCCTCGGAATTTCGCGTGGAAACACCCCAGTGATCGATCCGGTTGGGAGGCCATTTCCAGTCTTCGGGCGTTCCGGCCTTGTACGAGCCGCTTACGCGCTGGACTTCGGCGGTGTACTCCACGGCCGCGCCGAACGGCGCCACGAAGTACGCGAAAACGTTGTTGCCCGGCCCGTGGCGCCCTGGCCCCCAGAAGGTTTCGTAGCCTGCGTCCTTCAGCCTTCCGATGCCGCGCATGACCGCGTCGACATCGGTCATTTCGAACGCGATGTGATTGAGCAGCGAGTTGCCCGACTTGGCGTAGGCGATTGCGTGATGGACCCGGTCGCAGCGCACGAAGTTCATGAACCCGGTGCGGTCTGAGAGCCGGAAACCGAGCACGCCGGTCGCGAATCGCGTGCACGCGTCCCGGTCCTTCGCGTTGAGGACGACGTGCGTGACCTGCAGGGGCCGGCCGCGGTCCGGACGCAACTTCTTCACGCGCTTTTTTTCCGTGACGAACCGGAACACGTGACCCTCGGGGCCTTCGAGAAAATATCCCGTTCCGCCGCCGGGTTCGTCGAAGTCGCGCAGGGGACTCAGCGATGCGCCCGCCGCGGCGGCGCGCCTGCGGATTTTATCGAGCTCGGGCCTCGAACCGGAGAAGGTGACGGCGGCCACGGCGGGCTCAGGCGCCTCGGCGAGCGAGACGATGTACGGAATGTCTTCCGTTCCGCGAAGATAGGAAGTCCCGTTTCGCGCACCCGCCTCCAGCAGGCCCCACGTGTCCCGGAAAAACCGGACCGCCGAATCGCGATCGGGTACTTCAAGCTCTACGCTGCGTAACCTCATGTTTTCCGTCTCGCAACCATGTACCGTGTTCGAAGCGACTTTTTTTAGTGTAGGGACAATCGAAATACTCCGCAAGGCACGCGCCGCGCGAGATCGGGTCTCCGCCTTGGGGCGCTCCGACAGCGCAGCGTCGCCGAATGCCTCCTTCCGAGGGGAAGCTTTTGCCCGAAGCCCGGCCACTCGGATACAATTCCGGCTTACATGGGAGACTCATGAAAAAGGGCAGGAATCTCGGGCCCGCGGAAGTCGACCACCGGAAATCCCTCTCGCTGCTCCGTGCGACGCTCGAGTCCACGGCCGACGGCGTTCTGGTCGTCGACAACCTCGGAAAAATCTCCACATTCAACCAGCAGTTCGTGGAGATGTGGCGTCTTCCGCCGCAGGTCCTCGCCTCCGGCAACGACGAGGACGCGCTCAGCTTCGTCCTCGACCAGTTGAAAGACCCCGATCAATTCCGCCGGAAGGTGCAGGAGCTGTATTCGCATCCCGGTCTGGAAAGCTTCGACACCATCGAATTCAAGGATGGCCGCATCTTCGAGCGCTATTCCAGGCCTCAGCTCGTCGACAAACAGACGATCGGGAGGGTGTGGAGCTTCCGCGACGTCACCGAGCACCGCCGCGCCGAAGAAAAACTGCGCGAGAGCGAGGAACGCTTCCGCCTGATCGCGGAAAACGTCGGCGACCTGGTCGCCTTGGTCGACACCGAAGGCCGGCGGATCTACAACAGCCCCTCGTGGCGGAGCGTCTTTACCGACGACCGGATCCAGCCCGGAACGGATTCCTTCAGGGAGGTCCACCCCGACGATCGCGATCGCATCAAGGCGATCTTCCGCGAGACGATCGAAACGGGAATCGGGCGGCGTACCGAATTTCGTTTTCTCCTTCCCGACGGCAGTCTCCGCCATATCGAATCGGAGGGCCGCGTCATCCGGGACGCCGCCGGCAAAGTCACGAAGGTCGTCCTGGTTTCACGCGACATCTCCGAGCGCAAGCGCTCCGAGCAGCGCGAACGGATGGAGCACGCGGTCACCCGCGTGCTCGCCGAGTCGGAAACGCTCGCAGAGGCCATCCCGAAGATCGTCCAGACCATCTGCGAGACGCTCAACTGGGACTGCGGCGCGCGCTGGAGCATGGACGAGCGCAAGAAGGCCATCAGCTGCGTCGAGACCTGGAGCATCCCCGTGGAGGCGGTCGCCGCATTCATGACCGAAGTGCGCGAGCTCACCTTCCAGCCGACCCACAAGGGTCTGGTCCGGCAGGTGTGGGTGAGCGGCACGCCCCACTGGATACCGGACGTGGGCCGCGACGAGGGCTTCGAGCGCGCGCAGCTCGCCACCAAGGCGGGGTTGCACGGCGCGTTCGCTTTCCCGATCCTCGCGGGCAACGTCACGCTCGCGGTATTGGAATTCTTCAGCCGCGAGATCCGGAATCCCGATCCTTCGCTCCTGCAGATGGTTCGCGTGATCGGCAGCCAGGTAGGCCAGTTCATGGCGCGCAAGCAGGCCGAGGAAAACCTGCTGTACGTCGCGACGCACGACACGCTGACGGCATTGCCCAACCGCTACATGTTCAACCAGCGATTCGCCCATGCGCTGAACAACGCCCAGCGCTACCGCAAGTCGATGGCACTTCTGTTCCTCGATCTCGACCGCTTCAAGTTCATCAACGACACGCTCGGCCATCCCTTCGGAGACCGCTTGCTCCAGGAGGTGGCGGGGCGTCTCAGGCTGTGCCTGAGGGAGAGCGACACCATCGCCCGTTTCGGCGGCGACGAATTCGTCGCACTCATCGAGGAATTTGCCGCGCCGGGCGACGTGGTCAGCGTCGCCCAGAAAATCCTGCATGCCTTGCGCTGGCCGTTTCTGCTGGAAGGCGAGACCTGCCACCTCACCGCAAGCATCGGAATCAGCCTGTATCCGAACGACGGCACGGATTTCGCGGGTCTGTTGAAGAACGCCGACATCGCCATCTACCGCGCCAAGGAGCAGGGTAAGAACAACTATCTGTTTTACTCAGGAGAAATGAACGATCACTTGTCCGCCAGGATTGCCAAGGAAACCCGGCTGCAGGGGGCGCTCGAGCGAAACGAATTCATCCTTCACTACGAGCCCAAGGTCGAGATCAATAGCGGGCGGATCACGGGCATGGAGGCGCTGATCCGGTGGCAGCATCCCGAGCTCGGGCTGCTCCCTCCCGTGGAATTCATCGGGCACGCCGAAACCTCCGGGCTGATCGTTCCGATCGGAGCCTGGGTGCTCAGAATCGCGTGCGCGATCAACCAGACCCTTCAGAGCCGTGTTCCGACCCCGCTCACGGTATCGGTGAATCTGTCGGCGCGGCAGTTCGAGGACAAGCATCTGCTGCGGGAGATCGAGCGGGCATTGAGCGAAAGCGCCCTCACACCGAATTGCCTCGAGCTCGAAATCACCGAAAGCATGTTCATGCGGGACACACAGAGCTCGAAGAAGATACTCGACGGCATCAAATCGATGGGCATCCGCCTCGCGATCGACGATTTCGGCACGGGCTACTCTTCGCTGGCGTCCATCAAGCGGTTCCCGTTCGACTGCATCAAGATCGATCGATCGTTCATCAAGGACATTCCGCAGGACCCGGACGACGTTGCGATCACGCAGGCGATCATCGCCATGGCTCACAGCCTGAGGCTGAAGGTGATCGCGGAGGGAGTGGAAACCCAGGAGCAGCTCGATTTTCTCACCGAGCACGGATGCCACGAGTTCCAGGGATATTTTTTCCGCAAACCACAGCCCGCGGAGGATTTCTCCAAACTGCTGCGCGACAACGCCGGAGCGCTCGCGGCGGCCGGCTGAATGCCTTCGCCTTACTGCGGGGGTGGTGGTGGAGGCGGTGGCGGCGGCGGAGCGTAGCTGGGACGGGCCGGGGAGGAGGACACGAGGTGCCCGGACACCGGAACTTTGTGTCCCTTCGAGTACATGCACTGAATGTAGGCGTAGTCGTAGCGCCGCTGGAGTCCATACGCGGAAGTGTCTGCCGCGCCCGCCCCGGCGGCCGAGCCGAAGAGAAGCCCAACACCGGCCCCCGAGGCCGCACCGCTCTGCCCGCCCAGCGCGGCGCCTGCGGCCGCGCCCACGGCCGTTCCCACTGCCGCGCTTTTCGCAAAGCTGCTGCTTGCCGCATCCGAGGGCGATTCGCCTCCGATCTGCACGTTGGCGAATTGGCGGCAATCGACGTCGTCAAACCTGAACTGGTCGAAGCTCTTGCCGGTGCCCGGCAGCGTCATCACGCTGGGACCGCTCGGCATGCTCACACAGGCCCCGATCAGGAGAATTCCCGGCAGAAGGAGGCAGAGGCGAAGAAGTTTCATGATTGAAAACGAACTGTCGTCGGGAACAGTTGATGACCAAAACGGGCCTGTCAGCCGCCGGGCGCCGGCTGTGGCGCCACGCGCTGCCAACCTCCGGGGCATTCCTTGACGTAAGGATAGTAGGTCTTCGATTCTGCGCAATAGTACCAATACGACGACTGCTGCGACGGCGCCGTTTGCGCGCCGCTCTGCTCGACATACGTCGACGGCGCCGCCGGAACTGCGGGCGGATAGTAGTACGCGGGCGGGTAGTAGTACGGAGGGTAGTACCATGGATAGAACGGAGCTCCGATGACGACACCGAAGCGCACGTGCCCACCGTTGTTCCAGGCCAATGCCGGCGCGCTTGCCGTCGCGCCCAGCAGAACTGCACTCAACGCCAAGGTCGCTTTCATCCGATTCATGGTCGCCCTTCCGTTTCATCCAACTGTCGCATGCTAACAAACACAGCTTCGCGCCGGAGTAAGCAATTGTCACAAATTGTGACGCGCGCGACGCAGCTCACTTCCCGCATGAACGCGCGCGAGCGAGAACGGAATACAGGAATTCAGTCGATCTTGGCCCCGGAGCGCTTCACGACTTCGGCCCATTTCGCCGAGTCCCTGCGAATGACCTCGCCGAACTCCTCGGGCGTCCCGCCCGCCGGCTCGTCCCCGATCTCGCCGAATCTCGTCTTGAACGCGGGCGACGCGATCGCCTTGTTGATGGACGAATTCAGCTTGTCGACGATGGGCCTCGGCATCCCCGCCGGCCCGATGACGCCGCTCCAGGTGGTCGCGTCGTAGCCCGGCACTCCCGCCTCGGCGATCGTCGGAAGGTTCGGAAATCCCGGCGATCGTCTCGGGCCGCTCACGGCGAGCGCGTGCACCTTGCCCGAGCGTGCAAAGGTGGAGATCGAGTTCAAGCTCTCGAACATCACCTGCACGTGGCCGGCGATCAAATCGTTAATGGCCATCGCGCCGCCCTTGTAAGGTATGTGCACGATTTCCGTGCCGGTCATGTACTTGAAGAGCTCGCCCCCCACGTGGCCCGGCGATCCGTTGCTGGAGGACGCGTTCATCAGCTTGCCCGGATTCTTCTTCGCATACTCGATCAGCTCCTGCACCGAATTCACCGGCAGCGAGGGTGAAACCGCAAGCAGCAGATGGCCGCGCGTCACGAGCGCGATCGGCTGGAAGTCCCTCTCTATGTCATAAGGAAGTTTCGCAACCATGTGGCGCGTGATCGCGAGCGCCCCGACCGGCCCCATTCCGATGGTGTAGCCGTCGGGCGCCGACTTCGCGGTGATGTCCAGGCCGATCGTCAGCGCGCCGCCCGGCTTGTTCTCGACGATCACCGGCTGTCCGAGCTGGTTGGGCAGTTCCGCGGCCAGGATGCGCGCCACGGTGTCGGTCGCGCTCCCCGCCGCCTGGGGAACGATCAAGCGGACCGGGCGCTCCGGATAACCCTGGGCGAGCGCGCTGCAGCTCACACCCGCCAGAAAGGCGAGCAGGCCGCGGTACAAACACCGTTTGAAAGCGTCCGGATTCATCTTCGACGCCGGGATTCGCTCGGTCCGCTGCCGCTCATTCGGGTTGGATCCCGGCGGCGCCCGCAACCTTCGCCCACTTCGCGATTTCCGCCTTGATGAAGGCGGCAAATTCCTCGGGGCTGCTGCCGACCGGTTCCGCGCCGTCTGCGGCAAGACGTTGCATTACATCGGGCGTGCGCAGGGCACGCACGATCTCGTCGTGCAGGCGCGCGACGATCTCGCGCGACGTCCCTGCGGGCGCGAGCACGCCATACCATTGGGCCGAAACGTAACCCGGGAGCCCGGACTCGGCGATCGTAGGAACCTCGGGCAAGGCTTCGCTTCTC
>DATDGA010000420.1:0-2793 GCA_036522335.1 Burkholderiales bacterium | reverse complement strand
AATGCATGGGCCATCAAGCGGGCGAGCGTCGTCTTGCCGACTCCCGGCGGTCCCCACAGGATCATCGAGTGCGGCTTCCCCGACTCGAAGGCAAGGCGCACGGGCTTTCCCGGCCCGAGCAGATGTTCCTGCCCCACGAATTCATCCAGCGACTTGGGCCGCAGCGCCTCGGCCAAGGGCGGCACCGGCGCGGCGGCGGGAAACAAGTCGGTCATTCTCGGGCCAGACGCGAAGGAGCTACTTGAAATCGCCGATCACGTCGGCGCCCTTGGGCGGGGTAAAGCGGAAGAGCCCCGGGTCGAGCTTGGGATTCCTCTGAAGCGAATTGAATTTGAGTATCGTCGTCTGGTTGAAACTGTCGACGAGCTCCATGACTTCCAGACCGGAGGGACCGAAGCCCATGCGTATCCGCTCGAAGCTTCCTTCTTTGTCACGAGGCAAAGCTTCGAGCCATTCAAGGCCGTCTCTCGCACCCCGATCGGAAAGCTTGAACGCCCGCATGGCGTCATTGTTTCCGGCCAGCAAGGCCGCAGGTGTGGAACCAAGTGCCAGATCGAGTCTTTTCACGGTGACCTGCTTCAGATCCTCGTCGTAGATCCAGATCCGGGAACCGTCACCCACGATGAGCTGCGCGTACGGCTTCAAGTAGCTCCAGCGGAACCTTCCCGGACGAAAGAAAGCGAGCGTCCCGCGCGATTCTTGCAGGAGCTTACGGTCGCGGTCGAAGATTTTCTGCTCGAATTCCCCTCTTGCAGTAAGCGTCTCGCGTACGAATTCCGAGAAACGCTCGAGGCTGCCCGCCGAGGCGACCGCCGGCGCGAGCGAAAGGACGGCCCCGAGCAGCACCAGTATCAGACGTACGCGAAAATCCATTCGGGCGGGCTATTCAGCCTTCGCGGGCACCAGCACTTCGCGATTGCCGTTCGATTGCATGGAAGATACCAGCCCGGCCTGCTCCATCTGCTCGATGAGACGTGCCGCACGGTTGTAGCCGATCCGCAAATGGCGCTGAACGAGCGAGATCGATGCGCGCCGGGTGCGCAGCACGATCTCCACGGCCTGGTCGTAGAGCGGATCGGCCTCGCCACCCTGCTCGCCCGGTCCGGCTTCTGCCCCGTCCCCGGCTTCGTCTGAGTCTAGCAGTCCTCCCGCGTATTCGGGGCGTCCGAGCGATTTGAGATAGTCGACGACCCTGTGCACTTCCTGGTCGGCGACATAGGCGCCGTGCACACGCTGGCACATCCCGGCGCCGGGCGGCAGGTAAAGCATGTCGCCTTGCCCGATCAGGGATTCAGCGCCCTGCTGGTCGAGGATGGTGCGCGAATCCACCTTGCTCGAGACCTGGAACGCGATGCGCGTCGGAATGTTGGCCTTGATCAGCCCGGTAATGACGTCTACGGAAGGACGCTGTGTCGCAAGAATCAGGTGCACGCCCGCGGCGCGCGCTTTTTGCGCGAGGCGTGCTATCAGCTCCTCCACTTTTTTGCCCGATACCATCATCAGGTCGGCGAGCTCATCGATGATGACGACAATATTAGGCAGCTTCTCCAGGGGCAGGGGTTCAGCCGAGTCGAGCGTATCCGGATCCTTGAGCGGATTGCCCGATTTTTCCCCGTCGGCGACCTTGTGGTTATAGCCGGACAGATTGCGCACCCCGATCCAGGTCATGAGCCGGTAGCGGCGTTCGACCTCGCCCATGCACCAGGCAAGCGCGTTCGCGGCCTGCCGCATATCCGTGACCACCGGCGCAAGCAGGTGCGGAATGTCCTGGTAGGCGGAGAGTTCGAGCATCTTCGGGTCGACTAGGATGAGCCGCACCTCGCGCGGCTCGGCCTTGTACAAGATCGAAAGGATCATCGCGTTGAGAGCAACCGACTTCCCCGACCCGGTGGTCCCCGCGACGAGCAGGTGCGGCATCTTGGCGAGGTCGGCAACCACCGGGTTGCCCGCGATGTCCTTTCCGAGCGCGAGCGTGAGCGGCGCGCGCAACTCGTGGTAGGCCCGCGAGCCGACGATCTCCGAGAGCCGCACGATCTGGCGATGCGGGTTGGGAATCTCCAGGCCCATGCAGGATTTGCCCGGGATGGTCTCGACCACGCGGATGCTGTAGACCGAAAGCGCACGGGCGAGATCTTTCACCAGATTGACGATCTGGCTGCCTTTCACACCCACCGCCGGCTCCACCTCGTAGCGCGTGATCACCGGCCCTGGGTAGGCGGCGAGCACCCTGACTTGAACTCCAAAATCGCCGAGTTTCTTTTCGATCAGTCGGGATGTGTATTCGAGCGTCTCGGCCGACAAGACTTCGATATCGCTTGCGCCTTCCTCGAGAAGCTTGATCGGCGGAAGCGGTGTGTCGGGCAGCTCGCGGAAAAGCGGCTCCTGTCTTTCCTTCTGGACTCTGGAGGATTTCGGAATCTCGACCACGCCCGGCTCTATCCGGATGGGTAGGTGTTCGTCGATCAGATGCTCGCGCTTTTCGACGACCGCTGCCTCGCGCCTTTCCGCGGCGATGGCTCCGACCTTGCGATCCTGCCAACTCTGCCATTTCTCGAGGGACCAAAAATACGCGTACTCAAGTGCCGTTCCTATTTTTTCCACAACGGCAAGCCAAGAAATCCCTGCGAACAGAGACAGAGCCATCGCGCAAAGCGTAAGGAGGATGAGAGTGGCGCCCGTGAAGCCGAACGCCGCCTGGAGCACCTTGGCGACCTCGAACCCGACCACCCCTCCAGGTCCAGCCGTATCGGGAAGCGTGACCTTCAATGAATGAAGTCGCAGGGCCTCGACACC
>DATDGA010000419.1:0-4700 GCA_036522335.1 Burkholderiales bacterium | reverse complement strand
AGGCGGCCGACGATCACGTTCTCCTTCAGCCCGCGCAGGTCATCCTTCTTGCCCATGATCGCGGCCTCGGTGAGCACTCGCGTCGTCTCCTGGAACGAAGCGGCCGAAATGAACGAGTCGGTCGACAGCGACGCCTTGGTGATACCAAGCAGCATGTAGCTGTAGGTTGCCGGCTTCTTGCCTTCGGCCTGTACCTTCTCGTTTTCCTCCAGCACGTCCGCGCGCTCGACCTGCTCGCCCTGAATAAAGCGGGTCTCGCCCGGATCGTCGACCTGCACGCGCCGCAGCATCTGCCGCACGATGACCTCGATGTGCTTGTCGTTGATCCGAACGCCCTGCAGACGATACACGTCCTGTACCTCGTCCGTGATATAGCGTGCGAGCGCTTCGACGCCCTGCAGGCGCAGGATGTCGTGCGGGTCGGCCGGGCCGTCGACGATGAACTCGCCCTTGTTGACGACCTGTCCGTCGTGCGCCATGACGTGCTTGTCCTTGGGGATCAGGTACTCGTGCGAGACGCTCTCCAGGTCCGTGATGACCAGCCGCTGCTTGCCCTTGGTGTCCTTGCCGAAGGAGACCGTGCCGGTGATCTCGGCGAGCAGTCCGGCGTCCTTCGGGCTCCTCGCTTCGAACAGCTCGGCGACGCGCGGCAAGCCGCCGGTGATGTCGCGTGTCTTGGACGTTTCCTGTGGAACGCGCGCGAGCACCTCGCCCACCTGCACCTGCTGGCCGACCTTCACGGTGATGAGCGACCCGACCTGGAACGTGATGGTAATGGGGTGGTCGGTACCGGCGATCCTGATTTCCTCGCCGGATTCGTTCAACAGCTTCACCTGCGGGCGCAGCCCCTTGCCTGCAGCCGCGCGGCGCTTGGGATCGATGACGACCAGGGTCGAGAGCCCCGTCACGTCGTCGATCTGCTTGGCGACGGTCACGCCTTCTTCCACGTGCTCGAAGCGCACGATGCCGCCGTACTCGGTGATGATCGGGCGGGTGTGCGGATCCCATGTAGCGAGCATGTGTCCGGCCTTGACGGGTTTGCCGTCGGCGGCGAGGAGCGTCGCACCGTAGGGAATCTTGTGACGCTCGCGCTCGCGGCCGTTGTCATCCGTGACCAATATTTCTCCGGTCCGGGAGATGACCACTTTCTCGCCCTTGGGGTTGGTGACGTAGCGTATTTGCGGGGTAAAGCGCACGGTGCCGTTCGACTTCGCCTCGACCTGGCTGGTCACCGCCGCACGCGAAGCCGCTCCCCCGATGTGGAAGGTGCGCATGGTGAGCTGCGTGCCCGGCTCGCCGATCGACTGCGCGGCGATCACGCCGATGGCCTCGCCGACGTTGACGGAGGAGCCACGCGCAAGATCGCGTCCATAGCAGGCGGCGCACAAGCCCCAGCGCGTGTCGCAGGTGAGCGGCGTGCGCACCCGCACTTCGTCGATGCCCAGCGCCTCGATGTTTTCGACTTCGTCTTCGTTCAGCAGCGTGGCTGCGTTGTAAAGCACTTCCTGGGTTTCCGGGTGCAGCACGTCAGACGCGGTGACGCGGCCGAGAATGCGCTCGCGGAGAGCTTCGACCACCTCGCCGCCTTCGACCAGCGCTTTCATGGCCACGCCGTTCGTGGTCTTGCAGTCGTCTTCCGTGACCACGAGATCCTGGGTCACGTCCACGAGCCTGCGCGTGAGATAACCCGAGTTCGCCGTCTTCAAGGCGGTGTCGGCCAGACCCTTGCGCGCGCCGTGCGTCGAGATGAAGTACTGCAGCACGTTCAGGCCTTCGCGGAAGTTGGCCGTGATCGGCGTCTCGATGATCGAGCCGTCGGGCTTGGCCATCAGGCCGCGCATGCCGGCGAGCTGCCGGATTTGAGCGGCGGAGCCGCGCGCGCCGGAGTCGGCCATCATGTAGATGGAGTTGAACGACACCTGCTTGACCTGCTTGCCCTTGCGGTCGGTCACCTCCTGGGTGGAGAGCTGATCCATCATTGCCTTGCCGACCTGGTCTCCGGCGCGTCCCCAGATGTCCACGACCTTGTTGTAGCGCTCGCCCACCGTCACCAGGCCCGAGGTGTACTGCGTTTCGATTTCCTTCACTTCGGCTTCGGCCGCAGTGATGAGACTGTGTTTCTGCAGAGGCACCAGCATGTCGTCGACGCAGATCGAAATGCCCGCCCGCGTCGCGATGGTGAAGCCGGACTGCATGAGCTTGTCGGCGAAAATCACCGTCTCGCGCAATCCGCAGCGGCGGAAAGACGCGTTGATGAGCTTGGAAATTTCCTTCTTCTTGAGCGCCTTGTTGATGAGCTCGAAGGGCAGACCCACCGGCAGGATCTCCGAGAGCAGCGACCGGCCGACCGTGGTGCGGTGACGGACGAGCTTTTCCACCTTCTCGCCGTTCGGGCCGAAAGTGGCTTCGCGGATGCGCACCGTGATCCCGGCGTGCAGTTCGACCTGCCCGGAGTCGTACGCGCGCAGAACTTCGGTCACGTCGGCGAACACCATGGCTTCGCCCCTGGCATTGATGCGCTCGCGGGTGGCGTAGTAGAGCCCCAGCACGATGTCCTGCGAAGGCACGATGATAGGATCGCCGTTGGCGGGAGAGAGGATGTTGTTCGACGCCAGCATCAGCGTGCGCGCCTCCATCTGCGCTTCCAGCGACAGCGGTATGTGCACCGCCATCTGGTCGCCGTCGAAGTCGGCGTTGAACGCCGCGCACACGAGCGGATGCAGCTGGATCGCCTTGCCCTCGATCAGCACCGGTTCGAAAGCCTGGATACCGAGGCGGTGCAACGTCGGAGCGCGATTGAGCATGATCGGGTGCTCGCGGATCACGTCTTCCAGAATGTCCCACACCACCGGCGTTTCGGCCTCGACTTCGCGCTTGGCGGCCTTGATGGTCGTGGCAATGCCTTGCATCTCGAGCTTGTTGAAGATGAAGGGCTTGAACAGTTCGAGGGCCATCTTCTTCGGCAGCCCGCATTGATGGAGCTTCAACTGCGGCCCGACGACGATGACCGAGCGGCCCGAATAGTCGACGCGCTTGCCGAGCAGGTTCTGGCGGAAGCGCCCGCCCTTGCCCTTGATCATGTCGGCGAGCGACTTGAGCGGACGCTTGTTGGCGCCGGTCATCGCCTTGCCGCGGCGACCGTTGTCCAGGAGCGAGTCGACCGCTTCCTGCAGCATGCGCTTTTCGTTGCGCACGATGATTTCGGGCGCCTTGAGCTCCAACAGCCGCTTCAGCCGGTTGTTGCGGTTGATGACGCGGCGATACAGGTCGTTCAGGTCGGAGGTCGCGAAGCGGCCACCGTCGAGGGGCACCAGCGGCCGCAGTTCGGGCGGCAGCACCGGCAGCACTTCCATCACCATCCAGTCGGGCTTGATCCCGGACTTCTGGAAACCTTCGAGCACCTTGAGGCGCTTGGCGAGCTTCTTGATCTTGGTGTCCGAGCCTGTGGTCTCGAGATCCTTCCTGATGGTGTCGATTTCCCGGTTCATGTCGAGGGCGCGCAGCAGCTCGCGTATCCCTTCGGCGCCCATCAGCGCCTTGAAATCGTCTCCGTGCTCTTCGATCTTCGCGAGGTAGTCTTCCTCGGAGAGAAGTTTCGCGCGCTTGATCTTCTCGTCAGTGACCATGCCCGCATCGGTGACGACGTAGGCCTCGAAATAGAGCACGCGTTCGATGTCGCGCAGGGTCATGTCGAGCACGAGGCCCAGGCGCGAGGGCAGGCTCTTCAGGAACCAGATATGCGCAACCGGGCTCGCGAGCTCGATGTGACCCATGCGCTCGCGACGGACCTTGGCGAGCGTCACTTCGACCCCGCATTTTTCGCAGATGACGCCGCGGTGCTTCAGGCGCTTGTACTTTCCGCACAGGCACTCGTAGTCCTTGATCGGCCCGAAGATCTTGGCGCAAAACAGACCGTCCCGCTCCGGCTTGAAGGTGCGGTAGTTGATGGTTTCGGGCTTCTTCACTTCGCCGTAGGACCACGAGCGGATCTTCTCGGGCGAGGCGATCCCGATCTTGATCGCGTCGAACTCTTCTTCCTGCGTCACCTGCTTGAACAAATCGAGCAGTGCTTTCATGTATTGCTCCTGTGCGCGATACCCTTCACAATACTTTTACCCGACACCCGGCGCGCCCGCGCCGAATCTCGAAAATCCTCTAGAAACGCTCCAAGTCGATGTCGATGCCCAGCGACCGGATTTCCTTCACCAGAACGTTGAAGGACTCCGGCATCCCCGCGTCGATCTTGTGATCGCCCTTGACGATGTTCTCGTAGACCTTGGTGCGGCCGTTGATGTCGTCGGACTTGACCGTGAGCATCTCCTGCAGCGTATAGGCGGCGCCGTAGGCTTCGAGCGCCCACACCTCCATTTCGCCGAAACGCTGCCCGCCGAATTGCGCCTTGCCCCCGAGGGGCTGTTGCGTGACCAGACTGTAGGGCCCGGTCGAGCGCGCGTGCATCTTGTCGTCCACCAAGTGGTGAAGCTTCAGCATGTGCATGAAGCCCACCGTAACCTGGCGGTCGAAAGGATCGCCGGTCCGGCCGTCGTGCAGGGTCACCTGGCCTCCGCGCGGCAACCCCGCCGCCTCCAGCATGTCCTTGATCTCGCCCTCGGAGGCACCATCGAACACCGGGGTGGCGAAGGGCACGCCCTCCCTCAAGTTGTGCGCCAGCGTCATCGTCTCCTCGTCGGAGAGTGCGC
>DATDGA010000418.1:0-2678 GCA_036522335.1 Burkholderiales bacterium | reverse complement strand
GGTATTCGCTCTGCGCGAATTGTGTAATCAGGAACTCCTGCAACTCGAACCTTGCACCGGTGCCGCGCAGGTCGTAGCGGTTCTCGAGTTCGCGCTTGGCCTGGTCAACCGCATTGCCCAGCTCATGCGCATCCACCTTGGAGACCGCGTCAAAGGACGGCATGCAAACGCTCAGCGGCTGGGGCGAGTCCGCGGCTTTGCGCTGCGTCCGCTGCGTCTAGCCGCGCGCTCCTTGGTCTTAGTCGCCCTCTCGCCCTCCAGCCCATGCGCGAGCCGGATCAGATAACTGCGGAAGGCCCGTGACAGCTCGGGGTGAGACAATGCGTGCTCCACCGTCGCCTGCAGGTAGCCCAGCTTGCTGCCGCAATCGTAGCGCTTGCCTTCAAAACGGTGCGCATACACGGCCTCGCGGGCCAGGAGCCGCGCGATACCGTCCGTGAGCTGAATTTCGCCGCCCGCGCCGCGGCCCATCTGGCGCAGCTGATCGAAGATGCCCGGCGTCAGTACGTAGCGGCCGACGACCGCCAGCGTCGAGGGTGCAACCTTTGGCTTGGGCTTTTCGACAATGCTGCGGATGCGGCTGACCGGAACGCGGGCGGTTTCGACTTCCACGATGCCGTACTTGTCGGTGTCCCGCCGGGGAACCTCCTCGACGCCGAGCACGCTACCCCGGTGAAAGGCATAGGTGGCCGCCATCTGCTTCAGGCAGGGCACTTTCGCATCAATCAGGTCATCGGCCAGATGAACGAAGAAAGGTTCCTGGCCCACGGCGGCGTCCGCACACAGGACCGCATGGCCGAGCCCCAGCGGAGCGGACTGGCGAATGTAGATGCAGGTCGCATAGCTTGGCAGCACGCTGCGGATCTGGCGCGCCAGATCGGTCTTGCCCTGGGATTCGAGCAGTTTCTCCAGTTCCTGGTCGGAATCGAAGTGATCCTCGATGGCGCGCTTGGAAGCACCGGTGATGAACACCAGCCGCCGCGCGCCCGCCGCCAGCGCCTCTTCCACCGCATACTGGATCAGCGGTTTGTCGACGACCGGGAGCATTTCCTTCGGGCTCGCCTTCGTGGCGGGCAGAAAGCGCGTGCCACGGCCGGCCACGGGAAACACGGCGGTCCTGATCTCGGGCTTCATGGAAATTTCAATCCCGAATCGGCCGGTCCGTGCCCTCGTTCACGCGTTCCCGCAGATCCTTGCCGGGCTTGAAGTGCGGCACGTACTTGCCGTCCAGCGCCACGGCTTCACCCGTCTTCGGGTTGCGCCCCTGGCGCGGCGGCCGGAAATGGAGGGAAAAACTGCCGAAGCCGCGGATCTCGATCCGATCGCCCTGCGCCAAAGCGTCGCTCATGATCTCAAGCATCTGCTTGAGAGCGAGCTCGACGTCCTTGGCTGGCAGGTGCTTCTGCTTTGTAGTGATTATTTCAATCAGTTCGGACTTGGTCATGCCGGCCCCTGCCCTGCTCCATCAAACTTTAGGATCAATCGCGACCTGGGGTATTGATCTGTTCCTTCAACAGGTCGCCCAGGCTGGTGCCGGAAGTCGGTTGTTCAGAACGGTAGTTCTGCACCGCCTCAGCCTCTTCGTGGACTTCCTTGGCCTTGATCGATAGTGAGATCGAGCGCGTCTTGCGGTCGACGCCCACGAATTTCGCCTCGACCTCGTCACCGACCTTCAGCACCTGGCGCGCATCCTCGATGCGATCGCGTCCCAGCTCCGAAGCGCGCAGCTGCCCTTCGATGCCATTGCCCAGGTCGATGATCGCCCCGCGCGCGTCAACTTCGCGCACCGTGCCGCGCACGACGCTGCCCTTCGGATTGTCGGTGATGTAGCCGGAGAAGGGATCCTTCGCCAGCTGCTTGATGCCGAGCGAGATGCGCTCGCGCTCCGGATCGATCGCCAGCACCATCGCCTCGAGCTGCTGGCCCTTCTGGTAATTGCGCACCGCCTCTTCGCCAGGTACATCCCAGGAGATGTCCGAGAGGTGCACCAGGCCGTCAATGTTGCCCGCGAGCCCGATGAATATGCCAAAGTCGGTGATCGACTTGATCTGCCCGGAAACGCGATCGCCACGATTGTGGTTCTCGGAAAATTCCTTCCAGGGATTGGCCGCGCACTGCTTGAGGCCCAGGGAAATGCGCCGTCGCTCTTCGTCGACGTCGAGCACCATGACCTCGACTTCCTGGCCGGTCTGCACGACCTTGGCGGGATTGACGTTTTTGTTGGTCCAGTCCATCTCCGAGACGTGCACCAGCCCCTCGACGCCGTCTTCAATCTCGACGAAAGCACCGTAGTCGGCAATATTGGTGATCTTGCCGAACACGCGCGTGTTGGGCGGATAGCGCCGGGCTATGTTCTCCCACGGATCGGCGCCGAGCTGCTTCAGGCCGAGCGAAACGCGCGAGCGCTCGCGATCGAACTTCAGGATCCGTACGTCGACCTCATCGCCGACCTTGACCACCTCGGAAGGATGCTTGACGCGCTTCCAGGCCATGTCGGTGATGTGCAGCAGCCCGTCGATGCCGCCGAGATCGACGAACGCGCCGTAATCGGTGAGGTTCTTGACCGTGCCCTTGACCACAGCGCCCTCCTGGAGGTTATCCAGCAGCGCGCTGCGTTCAGCGGAAAATTCCTGCTCGACGACGGCGCGGCGCGAGACCACGACGTTGTTGCGCTTCTG
>DATDGA010000417.1:0-6830 GCA_036522335.1 Burkholderiales bacterium | reverse complement strand
GCTTCGCTTTGTCGACATCGTAGTCGCAGTTCTGCAGGAGCTTCTGGATGATATTCTCGACGTCCTCCCCGACGTAACCGGCCTCGGTGAGGGTGGTCGCGTCGGCGATCACAAAGGGAACGTTGAGGAGGCGCGCCATCGTCTGGGCGAGCAGCGTCTTTCCCGACCCTGTCGGACCGACGAGCAGGATGTTCGACTTGGCAAGCTCGACTTCGTCGTTTTTCGAGAGGTGCTTGAGGCGCTTATAGTGGTTGTACACAGCGACCGAAAGGATTTTCTTCGCGAGTTCCTGGCCGATGACGTACTCGTCCAGTATTCCGCAGATCTCGCGCGGAGTCGGCAGGTCGGACTTGGCGGGCTTACCGCCTTTGTCCGCAGCGCTCTCCTCGCGGATGATGTCGTTGCACAGCTCGATGCACTCGTCGCAGATGAACACCGACGGACCGGCGATCAGCTTCCTCACCTCGTGCTGGCTCTTGCCGCAGAAGGAGCAGTAGAGGAGTTTTTCGCCGCCCGTCTTTTCGGTCATCTTTTTCTCCGCGCTCAGGCCGCCGCCGCAGCCTCGGCCCTTGAGAGCAACACCTTGTCCACCAGGCCGTACTGCACCGCCTCTTCCGCCGACAGGAAATTGTCCCGGTCCGTGTCGCGCGAAATGCGATCGACGCTCTGGCCCGTGTGCTTCGCCATGATCTCGTTCAGGCGCTGGCGCAGGTAAAGGATTTCCTTCGCGTGGATCTCGACGTCCGAGGCCTGGCCCTGAAACCCGCCCATCGGTTGATGGATCATCAACCGCGAGTTCGGCAGACAGAAGCGCTTGTCCTTGTCGCCGGCGGCGAGCAGCAGCGCGCCCATGCTGGCTGCCTGCCCGACGCAAAGCGTCGAAACGTCGGGTTTGACGAACTGCATGGTGTCGTAGATCGCGAGTCCGGCCGACACGGAACCGCCAGGCGAGTTGATATAGAAGAAAATATCCTTGTCGGGGTTTTCCGATTCGAGGAAAAGGAGCTGCGCGACGATCAGATTGGCCGAGATTTCGTTGACGGGGCCGACCAGAAAAACCACCCGCTCCTTGAGCAGGCGCGAGTAGATGTCGTAGGCGCGTTCGCCCCGTCCGCTCTGCTCGATCACCATGGGGATCAACCCCAGGCCCTGCGGATCCTGATGGGATGCCACGCCTTGCGGCGCGCCCTTGCTGTTCCAGGTCATGCCGCTCATCTTGCCGCCCCCATCAACTCATCGAAGCTTATCGCCTTGTCCTCCACCTTGGCGTGCTCGAGAACCCAGTTTACAACATTCGACTCGACCGCCAAGCCCTCGAACTCGTTCAACCGCTGCGGCTCCGAGTAGACCCATCTTACCACTTCGAACGGCTGTTCATAGGTCTGCGCGTGCTCGGTCACCAGGGCGCGCACCTGCTCGGGCTTGGCGCCGAGGTCGTGCGCCTTCACCAGCTCCCCGAGAATGAGCCCCAGTGCGACGCGGCGCCGGGCCTGCTCCTCGAACGCCTCCGGATTCACCGGCAGCCTTTCCAGCTTGATGCCCCGGCTCTCGAGGTCGGCGCGAGCCTGCTGCAGCATCCGCTGCACCTCGATTTCGACGAGCGACTTGGGCAACTCGAGAGTCGTGGAGTCGATCAGCGCCTGCATGACTTTCTGCTTGACCTCGTTCCCGATTCGCTTGTTCACCTCGCGTTCGACGTTCGCCTTGACTTCCTCGCGCATCTTCGCGATGTCGCCGTCGGCCACCCCGAGGGCCTTGGCGAATTCGGCATCGACCCCAGGGATCTTCGGTGCCTCGACCTTGACCACGCTCGCCTCGAAGCTCGCGGTCTTGCCGGCGACTTCCTTGCCCGGGTAATCCGCGGGAAAAGCCACCGGAAAAGTCTTCCGTTCCCCGGCGCTCACGCCTGTGAGGCCGAATTCGAATTCAGGCAGCATGCGACCTTCACCGAGCAGGACAGCCAACCCGTTGCCCTTGCCGCCGGGAAACTCGTTCCCGTCTATGCGTCCAGCGAAGTCCACGGTAACGCGATCGCCCGTTTGTGAAGCGCGAGGCGCGTCCTCCCAGCTGACGCGCTGCTTGCGCAGGATTTCAATGGTGTGATCCACATCGGCGTCGACAACGGCGTGGGCGGGACGCTGAATCTTCGCTTCCGCCACTTCACCGAGCTTCACCTCGGGGTAGACCTCGAACGTTGCGCTGAAGGTAAGCTGTTTTTCGTCGCCGCCCTCGCTGCGCTCGATGCGCGGATAGCCGGCGACTCTCAGGTTTTTCTCTCTGACCACCTCCGAAAAACCCTTCTGCACTGCGTCTCCGATCACCTCCGAGCGGACTTGCGGCCCGTAGTGCCGCGCGACGATCTTGAGCGGCACCTTTCCAGGGCGAAAGCCGTCCATGCGCACGGTCCGCGAGAGCTTGCGCAAGCGCTGCTCGACTTCGCGGTCGATCTGCTCGGCCGGAACCGCCACGTTCAACCTCCGTTCCAACCTGCTCAACGTTTCGATGCTTGTTTGCATTCCCTAAAATCCCTGGTGCGAAGGAAGGGACTCGAACCCCCATGCCTTGCGGCGCTGGAACCTAAATCCAGTGCGTCTACCAATTCCGCCACCTTCGCGAGCCCTGCGCGGCCCCAAAAGCGTGGCACCGCAGCAATGTCCCTCCCTGCATGAACAGGAAGCCGCAATGTTGCGCGCCATTCTACCGCAAAGCCCCCTATACTGTCAGCCTAAGAGGCTGAAACCCTTTGAAAAATAGGGCAATGTCAGTCGGACATTACGAAAACTTCCCGGTTGCATCCGTGCTGCTCCCGGCAGCGCTGCGTCGCCCGGTGTCGGTCATCTACCAGTTCGCCCGCTCCGCGGACGACTTCGCTGACGAGGGCCAGCTTTCTCCATCCGAGCGCCTGGCCCGCCTGGAAGCGTATCGGGTGGAATTGCGCCAACTTGAGCGCGGTCATCCTTCTGCATCGCCTTTTTTTCGCGAGTTGCATCAGGTCATCGCGCTCCATCGCCTCCCGCTCGCACCTTTCTACGACCTGCTCGACGCTTTCTCGCAGGACGTCACCAAGCTGCGCTACGCGACCTTCACCGAGGTCACGGATTATTGCCGCCGCTCGGCGGATCCTGTCGGGCGGCTGATGCTTCACTTGTACGCGGAAGCCAGCGATGAGAACGTCGCCTATGCGGATGCAATATGCTCGGCGCTGCAGCTCATCAACTTCTGGCAGGATGTGGAAATCGACTTTCTCAAGAACCGCATTTATCTTCCACAAGAGGACATGGCGCGCTTCGGCGTTACCGAAAACCAGATTGCCGCGGGCGACGCGACCGGCGGCTGGTGGGACCTGATGCGCTTTCAGTTCGATCGGTCCCGCCGGATGATCTTGCGCGGCGCGCCACTCGCCACACGCCTGCCCGGACGCATCGGGCTGGAAATCCGCGCCGTCGTGCAGGGCGGTTTGAGAATCCTCGAGAAGCTCGACCGGGCGCGCGGGGACGTATTCCGTCACAGGCCGGTACTGCGGACCTGGGATTGGCCGCTCATGCTCGCGCGTGCGCTTATGATGCGATGACTCCAGACGAATATTGTCAGCCCACGCGAAGCGTGGGCGCTTCGCGTCCACGCCTGGGCCGCCGCGGCGCCGCGGCGCCGCGCGGCTTTGTGCTGGCGAAAGGGGACGCATCATGAGCCCGGATGAATACTGCCAGCACAAAACCGCGCGGAGCGGCTCGAGCTTCTACTATTCGTTCTTGTTCCTGCCGCCTGAGCGCCGGCGTGCGATTACCGCGCTCTATGCGTTCTGCCGCGAAGTGGACGACGCGGTGGACGAACCGAGCGATCCGGTCGCTGCGCGCGCGACCCTCGCCTGGTGGCGCGGCGAGGTCTCGGAGCTTTTTGCCGGCAACCCGCAGCATCCCGTGACGCGCGCACTCGCCCCCCTGATCGAGCCTTTCGGGATCGCGCACGCGCGACTGAACGAGATCATGGACGGCATGGAAATGGACTTGAACCAGAGCCGCTACCTGAACTTTGCGGGCCTGCAGCTCTACTGCCATCGCGTGGCGGGCGTGGTCGGCGCGCTGGCCGCGCGCATTTTCGGCTACCGCAACACGAAGACGCTGGAGTACGCCGAAAAACTCGGACTGGCGTTCCAGCTCACCAACATCATCCGCGACGTGGGAGAGGATGCGCGCAAAGACCGAATCTATCTGCCGGTGGATGAGCTGAAGCGCTTCGAAGTCAGCGCCACGGACATCCTGAACCGCCGCTACACCGACAACTTCGCGCGGCTGATGCGATTCCAGGCCGAGCGCGCCCGGCGCTGCTACGACGAAGCGCTTGCACTCCTTCCGGCAGAGGACCGCCGCGCACAGCGCCCCGGCCTGATAATGGCCGCAATCTACCGCACGCTGCTCGACGAGATTGCCGGCGACGACTATCGGGTGCTCGAACGGCGCACGGCGCTGACTCCGATACGCAAGCTCTGGATCGCGTGGCGAGCCTGGGTCGTCGCTTGACTCGCGTCGCCGTCGTCGGCGCGGGCTGGGCAGGGCTCACCGCTGCAGTCACGCTCGCCGAGCGAGGCGTGCCCGTCACGGTGTTCGAAGCGTCGCGCAGCCTGGGCGGACGCGCACGGCGCGTGCGCATCGACGACGTCGACCTCGACAACGGCCAGCACGTCCTGCTCGGCGCCTATCGCGAAACGCTGCGGATGATGCGGCGTGTCGGCGCCGACCCGGACAAGCTTCTGCTGCGCCTGCCGCTGGAGTTGCGCCATGCCGATGGCTTTCACCTGCGCGCACTGCGGCTCCCCGCTCCGCTTAACCTAGCTGTCGCGCTGCTCGGCGCGACACAGTTGCCCTTCACGCACGCGCTCGCCGCGATGCGCTTCCTCCTTTCCCTGCGTGCACGCAAATTCCGCATCGAGCCCGACCGCAGCGTCGTGCAACTGCTCGACGAGCATGCACAAAGCGGCGTGCTGCGGTCCCGCGTCTGGGAACCGTTGTGCGTGTCGGCGCTCAACACTCCGGCGAAGATCGCCTCGGCGCAGATTTTCGCTTACGTGTTGCGCGACGGGCTGACTGGCAGGCGCGAGAACAGCGACCTGCTGCTCCCGCGCGCCGATCTCGGGTGCCTCTTTCCGGAGCCGGCAGCCGAGTACGTCAAGGCACACGGCGGCGCGATCGAGCTCGGCGCGCCGGTGCGTCGCATCGAGCGCGTGCCTGGAGGGTTCCGTCTCAATGAAACTCAGACGTTCTCCGGCGTGGTGATAGCCTGCGGCCCGCAGCATGCCGGGCCGATACTTGTTCAGCTGCCCGAACTCGCCGATGCCCTCGCCACGATCAACTCCTTCGAGTACGAACCGATCGTCACCTGCTACCTGCAATATCCCGAATCGGTTTCGCTGCCCTCGCCGATGCTAGGCTTCAATGGCGGCATCGCGCAGTGGGCCTTCGACCGCGGACGGCTGGGCGGTCCGAAGGGTTTGATCGCCGCGGTGATCAGCGCCTCGGGCGCGCACGAGGAACTGACTAAAGAAGAGTTGACGGCACGGATCGAGATCGAGCTGAAATCAGCACTCGGCGACCTGCCCAGGCCGCTTTGGTCGCAGGTCATCACCGAGCGGCGCGCGACATTTTCCTGTACGCCTGCGCTCCCTCGGCCAGGAGCCGCAACCGCAATACCCGGATTGGTCCTCGCCGGGGACTACGTCGCTAGCGATTATCCAGGAACGATCGAGGCCGCGGTGCGCAGCGGAATTGCAGCGGCGCTCGCAGCCATCTAGAGACCGAGCGCCCGCAAGTCGAGACGCCCCTTCCTCACCGGCGGACACCAGAAATTCGCGCCGGTCACGGGGCGCGTGAAACGGAACAGCGCATCCACGATTCCGTCTTCGGCGCCTGCCATTCGCTTCAGCAGGGACTCGAAGGCATCGAGCGATCTTCCGAAAGCGACGAACACGAGCCCCTCCCGCGTCGCGTCCGCCCACGGCATCGAGCGCCGCAAGACGAAAGCTTCCGGAGAAAAGCTCTCCTGAGCGGTTCTCTTCACGTGCGCCGAAAGCGGCGCACCGGCGAGTTCCTTGTTGTCGCGCTTGCGGCGGCCGACGGTGTCGTCCTGTTCCTTCGCGGACATGGTCGCGAACAGGTCGAGATCGTGGAGCCATTGCTGCACGGCGACGAATGAGGATCCCTTCATTCCTGCCGCCTTGTCGTTCGAAATCGCGACCTCCGCAGCTTTCTTCCCGCGCGGATTTTCAGTGCCGTCCTCGTAACCGGTCAGGTCCAGCCCGCGACCGTACTTGAACGCATCGACAACGCCGATAGCCTCGAATGCCGTCGCGAGAATCTTCTGGAGTTCTCGCGCCCGGAGCGCGATCTCGCCGCGATCTTCCCCGCGCAGCCAGCACCAGAGGGCGGCAGGGGTCGAAGGGACATCGACCTCCTGAGTCTTGTAGTGCGGGAACGGCCGCAGGCCTTCGATCTGCTTTCGCAACGCGAAGAGCAAAAGCGCACCGAGGCCGACGACGCAGCTCTTGCCGTCCGTCGTAGCGGCCAGGGCCCGCAGCGCGCCCTGCGGCGACACACCCTGCTTCAGCGCAAACGTCAGATAGCGGGCATGCCGCGGAACGGGAGCCAGGATTCCCGGTTGAGCGTTCTTCAATGTCTCGTCCCCTTTCATTTTGACTCTAACCTCGAAACCTCGCGACCGCCTCGGCCACGCGTTCGACCGCGATGATGTCGAGTCCGTCGATTTTCTGCTTCGGCTGATTGGCCTTCGGAATGATCGCCTGGGTGAAGCCGAGCTTGGCGGCTTCCTTCAGCCGCTCC
>DATDGA010000416.1:0-3746 GCA_036522335.1 Burkholderiales bacterium | reverse complement strand
GCATCCGGGCGCGGCCGGGTCGAAGCGCCCAAGGAACTCCCGGGGCGAATCGAATGCGGCGACGTTCATCCCGGCGGCGGCGAGCAGGCGCGAGAGGCCGCGCAGCACCGAGGTGTCGTCGTCAACCAGGTATACGGTCGGCGCGCGGTCGCTCATTCGATGGCTCCATTCTTGCAGGCAGCGTGAAATGAAAGCTCGCGCCGCGATCGGCGTTGTTCGCGGCCCACAGCCGTCCGCGATGCGCGGCGACGATGGTACGGCAAACCGCGAGCCCCAGCCCCATGCCTTCGGTCTTGGTGCTCACGAACGGCTCGAAGATGCGTTCGAGGTCCGCGGGCGGGATTCCCTTGCCCCGGTCGGCGACCGACACCTCGACTTCCCCGCCCGCCGCCGCTGCGGTTCGCAGCGTCAGGCGGCGATCCGCGCGTGCGCCGTCCATGGCGTCGCAGCCGTTCATGATGAGATTGAGCAGCACCTGCTGCAACTGGACCGGGTCGCCTTCCACCCGCGGCAGATCTGCGGCGAGCTCTGCGCTCGCCGCCACGTCGCGGTTCAACAGGTCGCTGCGCATCATTCTCAGGACGTCGAGCACGACTTCGTTGACCTCGAGCGGGCGGTAGCGCACTTGTTCCTTCCTGAACAGGGCGCGCAGCCGCTTGATGACTTCGCCGGCGCGCCTGTCGTCCTCGACGATGTCCTTCAGGATCTCGCGAATTTCGTCCATGCTCCCGTCGCCGCGGCCGAGAATGCGCTGGGCGGCCTGCGCGTTGCTGAGGATCGCCGTCAGGGGCTGGTTCAATTCATGCGCGAGCGAACCGGAGAGTTCTCCCAGAATCGCCACGCGCGACAGATGGGCCAATTCGTTGCGCTGTAGCGCCGCCTCGGCTTCGCTCCTTCTGCGCGCGGTGATATCGATGATCGAAGCCAGTATGCACATGCCCTCGGGGGTGTCGATGGGATTGAGACCGACCTCGACCGGGACTTCGCTGCCGTCCTTGCGCCGGCCGTACAGATCCTGACCCACGCCCATCGTGCGCGCCGAAGGCGCCAGGTGGAAATCGTGACGATGGCCGGCATGATCGGAGCGGAGCGACTCGGGAAGAAGTAATTCGATTGAACGGCCGAGGAGCTCGTCGCGGGCATAGCCGAACACCTTCTCGGCCTGGACGTTGAGCAGCATGATATGTCCTTCCAGATCCGCCATGACCATGGCGTTGGGGGCGGCCTCCACCGCAAGGCGCATGCGCTCTTCCGCGCGCTTGAGATCGGTCACGTCGAAGCACGAACCGATGTATCCGAGGAAGGTCCCGTCCGTCTCGACGCGTGGCGCCCCGCTGTCGAGGATCGCACGATACTCGCCGTCGTGCCGCCTCAGGCGGTACTCCATCGCGAAATTCCGGCGCGCATCGAAGGCTTCGCTGTAAATCCGGAAGCAGCGATCGAGGTCCGCCGGGTGGACTCCCTCCGTCCACCCGCTGCCCAGTTCCTGATTGATGGTGCGGCCGGTGAAGGCGAGCCAGGTCTTGTTGAAATACGTACAGAGCTTGTCGGTGCCCGCCATCCAGATCATCACGGGCGCCGCGTCGGCCGTGGCGCGAAAGCGCTGTTCGGTTTCCTGCAAGTGCGCATTGCTGACTTGCAGCTGTCTGTCGAGGCGGTCCGCCCGAAACACGTTGCTACCCAATTCGTAGCCCATCGCGAGGACGATGACGAGAAATGCCGGCGCGATCAGGTACGGCGGCGGGATGACCTGCTCCAGGACCAATCCGTAGTGAATCCCCGTCCCGAGAACGAAGAATGCAATGCTCCCGCCGACGGTGGCGGCACGGCGCCGCGTGTCGCGACCGCCCCGGCGCCAGGCGGCGAACGACGCGTCCACCACGTACACGACCAGCAGCAGCAGGCTCAATTGACCGAGCCGCGTCCATGGATTGACTACGCCTTCGGCGACCGCAATGCTTCCACCCCAGCGCTCGATTTGCGAAAGGCCGGTAATCTCGCCGTAGTTGAGGCTGACGCCCGAGGAAAAATTGACGATCAGGGCCAGGAGCCGAAGCGCGCAGACGGTGTACGCAAGCCACAGCCGCCCGGTCCCGAGGTAGGTCCGCACGAACCAGACCGTCGAAACCACCACCACGAAGGCCGGAACATGCAGCCAGCGCTGCGCCCAGCCGAACTCCGATATCGTTTTCGAGCGCATCATCAATATTTCGAGCGCGGCCATGCCGGCCACGGCGAGGGCGAGGATCACAAAAAGCAGATGGGAAAGCTGGGCGCGTTCCCTCGCCCAGATCGAAAGGTGTATGAACGCGAGCGTGAGACACGCCGCCGCGATCATCGACCAGACTACGGGGATCCAACTCATGCCTGAATCTTCTTCATGCCTACCTGGCACCGGGATCGTGAAGAGCGCCGATTATACCGGTGTCATGTTTCCGGGCGTTCCGGGCAGGCTGTAGACTCTGTCAAACCATGTCAATGTCGAGGAGGAACCCCATGATCAAACTTAAATGGATCCCGGCCGCAGCTTTCCTGTCCACGTTCGCGCTGGTGATGGCCGGCTGCGCAGGTACGCTCCCGGCGCCCACGCCCGCGGTGAAATCCGAGCTCGCCCCGACCGGAACATTGCGCGTCGCCGTCTTCACCGGCAACCCGGTGCTCGGCACGCGCGACAAGGCGACGGGGGAGGTGAGCGGAACGACGGCGACGATGGGGCGCGCGCTCGCGGAAAGCGCCGGCGTTCCCGCGAACATCATCGAGTACACCGCGATCGCGAAGCTGGTCGAGGATGCCAAGACGGGCGCGTGGGATATCGCAGTCGTCGCTTTCGATCCGTCGCGGCGCAATGTCGTGGACTTCGCGCCTCCTCACATCGTCGTCGATCTCACTTTCCTCGTCGCTCCGGGTTCTCAGATCCGCAGAGTGGCGGAAGCCGACCGTCCCGGCGTCAGCATCGCCGCGGCGCGCGGCGCCGCGACGACGCTCTTCCTGCAGCGCGAGTTCAAGCAGGCGGAAGTCGTGCAGGCGGAGAACGAGCCGGCCGCATTCAACCTGATCAAGGACGGCAAGGCGCAGGCCTACGCGCAGAACCGCTACATGCTGCTGGGACTCGCGGACAATCTCCCCGGCGCGCGCGTGCTCGATGATCGTTTTTCCGCGGCCGAGATGTCCATTGCGCTGCCCAAGGGCCGCCCCGCGGCGCTCGCCTATGTCAGCGAGTTCGTCGAGCAGTCGAAAAAATCCGGAACGGTGCAGCGGGCGATCGAAGCGGCGAAGCTGCGCGGCGTGAGCGTCGCGCCCTAAGCTGGAGCTACATGCGGGGCGCGAAGCTCGCCGCGCCGCGGCTCCTCGGGGCGATGACGTTCGTGCGGAAGGTGACGTTTCCTGCGGTGATCGCGTTCGGTCCGTTGAAGGTGCCGGGCATGATGCCCGGACCCACGACGTTTCCGGCGTTCAGTCCCGTGAATGAGGTGCGTACGAGGACGGGATGGCGGTGCCGGACCGGGACCACCGCAATGGGTCCGGCATACGGCATGTCGCCGTAGTCGCAATCCACGCGCCGGTCCGAAAGGCAGCGGTCGTAGGCCGCCTGCGACACCTGAGAGTAAGTTGCCATCTCGTACTGCCGACGGGCGAGGCGCTCGGCCTGGAGCTGCTGCTCGAGTCTGTCCACTCTGTCGGAAAGCGCAGCGTTCGCGCCCGCAGCCGCGCGTGCAAGCGAAGGATCCGGCGCATATACGGAAATC
>DATDGA010000415.1:0-9086 GCA_036522335.1 Burkholderiales bacterium | reverse complement strand
CGGTGAAGCGCTTGAGATGAACCGCGCGGACGCCAAAGAGGCAGCAGGGAAAGGCTACGAAGAGCTCAAGATCGCGGTATGAAACGCCGCGATTTGTTGCGGCACCTCTCGTCTCATGGCTGTTCCCTTCTTCGCGAGGGGGGGAGGCACTCCTGGTGGCATAACCCGTCTCAGAATAAGCGCAGTGCTGTTCCACGCCATAACGAAATAGGCGACCATTTAGCAAGGAAGATCTGCAAGGATCTCGGGGTACCGCAGCCGTGACGCAGCCCAACCCTCTGTTGCTGCGGACGGGCCGCCAGCACCGAGCGTACGCGGTCTGGGTCGGTGTCGGGACGGTGGGTACGGCTGCTCTGGGGGGATATTGCTTCTCGACGAGCCGGCCAGTGTCGGTCGAATTGTCAGCCTGGGGCTGATCGTTGCCGGCATCGTCGGGCTCAAGCTCGCGACGCCGGCCTAGGCCACGTCGGAGCGCTGCGGCCGCGCCCGCGATCAGACGCAGTAGACGTCGAGCATCGTGGGGATGTAGTCGTTCTGCAGCAGGATCTTCTTTCTCGCGATCCGCCATTCCCCCTCGCGAAGAACCAGCTCGTGCTCGGAGCGTCCGAAGAACGCGTGGCTTTCCCGGGAGCGCGGAAAGTAGACGTGGCTCACCCAGCTGGAGTTGAGACGCAGCCGGTCCGGTGCCGGGGTCTCGGCCGGCAGGACCGTGCCGAGAATATGCGCGGTGCGCGGCATCGGCGTCGACGCCGCCGATTTCCCCGAACGGATGCGCACGATGCGATCTTCCAGTCCCCTGCGGTTCGCATAGTAGATGTGCGAGAGCTCGGACTGCGGGTTGGCGGTGGGCGTGCCGTCCGCTTTCCAGGCCGGCATCCAGTATTCGCAGTCCTCGGTATAGAGCGCGACCCAGTCGTCCCAGCGCTGCTCGTCGAGGTACATCGCCTCGCGATGGATGAGCTCGATGCCCGACGCGAGCCGCCCCGCCTCCGCGCGCGCGTTCACGGATACGCCATCCCGCCCGCGACCCCCGCCTGAATCAGCCGCGCCCATTCGCGGTAAGGCGCGTGGAAGCCGATCTCGCTGAACATGTCGAACTTTCCCTTCACGCTCGCCGCGGGATGGATGCCGATCGATTGGGCGACGGCGTCTTCCCCTGTCCCGAGCGCCGCCATGCCGCGCGCATAGCCCTGCAAAAAGGAAATCGGCCGCGCCCCGAATCCGCTCTGGCAGCCTTCGTAGGTGACCGTGTCGTCGGGCGTGGCCAAACCACCGGGATTGAAGAAATCCTCGAACTGGCGCAGCCGCCAGGCGCGCAGCTCGGGCGCCTCACCGATCGGCGCGAGGCACCAGCTTTTCATCTCGGTGCGGTCGGCCGCCAGCGGACGGAAAGTGCGCAGCATCAGCGTGATCGCATCGGCGATCTGCATGTTGGGGAAAACGTGGGTGTTGCGCGCCTTCAGCATCCATTCGGCGCGCAGCTCGCCGATTCTCGACCGGATCTCCGCGAGGGCCGGATAGATCGGGCGCTTCTCCGGCTCGGGCTGGTTGAGCCAGGTCGCCGCGTGTCCGTAGCGCAGAGCGAAGGTTCCTCCTTCCGCGTTGGCGCGCTTCGCCCAGTCGTACTGGCGCGCCTCCAGATGGCCCTCCCCTTCGCGGCGCCGCGCCTGCAAGTCCATGTAAGAGAGGTGAGTCGTGGTGAGATGGTAGGGATCGAGGCCGTTGTCCAGTTGCAGCTTCCAGTTGCCGCGGTAGGTATAGACCGAGCGCCCGGGAACGAACTCCATTCCCTTCGGTCCCTGGTCGGCCACCAGATCCATGAAGAAGCGCATGTCGCCGAGAAACTCCTCGAGCGGCGGGACCTCGTCCGACAGGCTGCCGAACACGAAGCCGGCGTGGCTCGCCACGCGAGCGAGCGGCACGAGGTTGTGGTCTTCCGCATCGAACGCGGCGGGATAGCGGCCGGTCTTGCGGTCCTTGATATCTACGTTCCTGCCCGAGGCGTCGTACGCCCAGCCGTGATACGGACACACGTGATACTTGGCGTTCCCTTCCTCGGCGGCGCAGAGCATCGCTCCCTTGTGGCGGCAGACGTTGACGAAAGCGCCGAGACGCCCCTTCCCATCGCGCGTGACCAATACCGGCGTGCGGCCGATGTGTCCGGTAACGAAATCGTTGGGATCGGGGAATTGGGATTCGAGCGCGAGGAAGTTCCAGGTGCGCTCGAAGATGAATCTCTGCTCCAGCTCGAACAGCTCCGGATCGGAGTACACGTCGCGGTGCACCCGGAACACGCCCTCCGCAGGCCGGTCGTCAACGTAGAGCCGAATGTCCTTCAAGTCCATGCCAGCACCCGTTCGCCAACGGGGAATTGTCGCAGATATGTCCTGCGCCCGCCCGTGCCGGCCGAAACGAAAAAGCCCGCCGTCGAAAGGACGGCGGGCCTTTGCTGCGGGGAACGCGATCAGCGCGTCTGCGCGTCGTGCTTCTCGCGGTGGATTTTCTTGCTCTGCTTGTTCTCGGCCTTCTGGATGCGCTGCTGCTCGTTGGCGCTCACCCGGCCGTTGGCACCCGCGCGCGCTTCGGCCCGGTTCACGTTCGCCTGGCCGCGTTCGAGATTGCCGACCTCGCGGTTGGTGAGCTGGCCCGACTTCACGCCCTGCTCGATGCGCTGCTGCTGGTTGACGTTGCGCTGCACGTCGGCCTGCATGCGCTGCGAGGAGGCCGAGTTGGGATTGCCCCTGGCGGCGTTGTTCTCGAGCCGGTTGATGTCGCGGCTTTCCTGGTTTTGCGCGCGCTCGATGCGCGCCTTCTCGCCCGGGCTGAGCTTGCCGTTCTTGGCCGCGTTCGATTCCATGCGGTCGATGCGCGCTTCGCCCTTCTCGAGTTGCGACGCTTCGCGAGTGTTGAGGGATCCGCTTTTCAGCCCCTGTTCGATGCGCTGCTGCTGGTTCACGTCGCGCTGGACCTCGGAACCCATCGTCTGGGCCGAAGCCGCGACCGAAAACATTCCGGCGATCGTCGCCGCGATGACAGTTGTCGCTATTTTCATGTGTGTCTCCTTTGGGTTTTTCACGAAGAGTCTCCCAAGGCACAATAACGCTGCTTTACGCGATTGGTTTAACGGAGAACTGTAACAGGGTATTTCAGATTTCCCCGCGCGGGGGCGCCGACCGGTATTTTGACCGGGATCCCCCCTTCGTGGCAGCATAGTCCCGGATTCGGAACAAGAACCTGACCCGGAGGGGATGGCATGGATCCGATGGGAATGCTCGCGCTTGCCGCCGCCGTCTTTCTCGCCACCCACTTCGTCTCGAGTACGCCGCTGCGATCGGGTCTGGTCGGGATGCTGGGCGACAACGCCTACCTCGGCCTCTACACGCTGGTCTCGCTGGCGACGATCGGCTGGATGATCTGGGCCTATGCCAGGGCGCCGTACGAGCGGCTGTGGGTCGGCGATGAGTTCAAGGTGTGGGCCGTCGTGCTGATGCCGGTCGCGCTCGTGCTTATCATCTGCGGTGCGTCCGGAAAGAATCCCAGCGCCGTGCGCCAGGAAAGCGCGCTCCGTTCGCTGGGCGAGCCTCGCGGCATCCTGCGGGTCACGCGCCACCCGATCATGTGGGGAATCGCGCTCTGGGCGGCGGTACATGCGATCGTGCGCGGCGATACGGCTTCGCTGGTCTTCTTCGGAAGCCTGCTGCTGCTCGCGGTCCTGGGAACCGTGCTGATCGATGCGCGCAAGAACCGGACGGTGGGCGTGGACTGGCAGCAGTTTGCCGCGGTGACTTCCAACATCCCGTTCGCAGCGATCGTCCAGGGTCGCAACCGGTTCCGCTTCGATGAAATCGGGTGGTGGAGAGTGCTCGCGGGACTGGCGCTGTACCTTCTGCTGATGTTCCTGCATCCCCTTCTCTTTGGCGCGAGACCGTATTGATCGGACGGGAGTTCGAATAAAGTCGAGGTATCCTGTCGCGCCGTCATCGCGCAGCTTACAATCGCGGTTTTCGTCTCCGGCACAAGTCCCATGACCCAGGAAGAACTCAACGCCCTCCCGAAGCAACCGGCTTTCGCGGCGGGCGAGTTGACCGACCGTATCGTCGCGGAAAAACAGGGCTCGATCGGCTGGCTCACTTTCAACAATCCGGCGCGCCGCAATGCCATCGCCATCGACATGTGGGAAGCGATCCCGAAAGTCTTCGACCGCTTCGAGCAGGATGCACAGATCCGCGTGATCGTACTGAAAGGCGAAGGCGACAAGGCCTTCGTCTCCGGTGCCGATGTCTCGCAGTACGAGAAGCAGCGCTCGACCGCCGAAGGCATCCAGCACTACGAGGAGATCGCCGGCCGCGTCCAGGAGCGCTTTCAGAACTGCGACAAGGTGCTGATCGCAATGATCCGCGGTTACTGCCTGGGGGCGGGCGTCAACATCGCGCTCACCTGCGACCTGCGTCTTGCGGCGGAGGACGCGAGGCTAGGAATCCCTGCGGCGAAGCTCGGCCTCGGCTACCGCGCCTCGTCGTTGAAAAATCTCGTGGACGCGGTCGGCCCGGCCTACGCCCGCGAGGTGCTCATCACCGGGCGCCAATTCAGCGCCGCAGAGGCGAAAACCATGGGCCTCGTGCACCGCGTGGCGCCGGTCGCGGAGCTGGAAGCGCTGGTGCTCGAGTATTGCGCGATGATCTCGATCAATGCGCCGCTTACGATCCGCGCTTCGAAGCGCATCGTGCGGGAGTTACTCAAGCTCGGTCCGGCGTTCGACGCCGGGGCCTGCGCGACCCTGGTGAAGCAATGCTTCGAGAGCCAGGACTACATCGAAGGCCGGCGCGCGTTCATGGAGAAGCGCAAGCCGGTGTTTCAGGGAAAATAGGAGCCCGGCAAGCAGCGCGCGCGGTACGTGAAAAGAGGAGAAGGAGCATGAGACTGATCGTTGCGCTTGCCGCAGCGCTCGCCATGGCGGCGAACGCGGCGGCGCAGACCTACCCGGCCCGGCCGGTCAACCTCGTCGTCGGCTTCGCGCCGGGCGGTGGGACCGACACCGTCGCCCGCATCATGCAGAGAAAGCTCGGTGAGTACCTGGGCCAGACTATCGTCGTCGAGAACCGCGCCGGAGCCGGCGGGACGATCGCCGCCACCGTGGTCGCCAAGGCGGATCCGGACGGCTACACCATCCTCTTGGCAACCATCGCGGCGCTCGCCGTCGCACCGCACCTCAACTCCAAGCTGCCGTACGACCCCCTGCGCGATTTCGCGCCGATATCCATGGCGACCGTCTCCGGCAACGTGCTCGTCGTTCATCCGTCGGTGCAAGCGAAGACACTTGCCGAGTACGTCAAGGAAGCGAACAGCAAGCCCGGGGGCATCGCCTACGGCTCCTCCGGGGTCGGCAGCGCCGGCAACCTCGCGGGCGAGCTGTTCCGGCTGACGGCAAAGGCCAACCTCATCCACGTGCCGTACAAGGGCGGCGGCCCGGCGATGAGCGACCTTCTTGGCGGACAGATCCCGTCGGTGTTCGCGTCCGCAACCACGGCGACCCCGCAGGTGAAATCGGGCAAGCTTCGCGCGCTCGGATCGACCGGCGCGAAGCGCTCGGCGTCCCTGCCCGACGTGCCGACGATCGCCGAGCAGGGATACCCGGGCTACCAAGCGACAAATTGGTATGCGTACGTGGCGCCGGCGAAAACACCGAAGGACGTCGTCTCCCGGCTCAACCGGGAAATCGTGAAAACGCTGCGCGATCCTGAGACGCACGAGCAGATTCTCAAGCAGGGCGAGGAGCCGACGCCCTCGACCCCCGAGGAGCTGGCGCAGCACATGGAGCGCGAGTACGCGACCTGGGGCCGCGTGATCAAGGAAGCCGGGATTCCGGTCGAGCAGTGACGGGGATTCAGTCCGGGATACGCACCGCGATCTTACCGAGGTGGGCGTTGGATTCCATGTAGTCCTTGGCGGCGGGCAGTTCGGAAAATGAGAACACCCGGTCGACCAGCGGCCGGATCTTCCCGTCGGCAATGAAGGGGAGGACATCGGCGGCGAATCCCCTCACGGTCACGGCGCGCTGCTCGGCATTTCTCAGCCGGTTGCTCACGCCGAACAGCGTCAGCCGCTTGGTGTGCAGCGCGTCAATGTCGATTTCGCTCTTCAGGACTCCGTCCACGTAGCCGACGGTCGCATGCCTGCCTTCGTACGCGAGCGCGCGTATGGTTTCCGCGAACACAGAGCCGCCGACGTTGTTGACGACGAGATTGGCGCCCTTGCCGCCGGTCGCCTTCATCACGCTTTCTGCGAAATCCGGGAGGCGCGTCTTGATGCCGACGTCCAGACCCATGCCTTTGAGCTTTTCGAGTTTCTCAGCCGAGCCCGAGGTGCCGATGACTTTCGCGCCGAGCGCCTTTCCCGTCTGCAGCGCGGCGACGCCGACCCCCGCCGAGATGCCTGTGACGAGCAGCCACTCCCCGGCCTTGAGCTTCCCTTGAGCGATCAGCATGTCGTGAACCACCATGAAAGCGAGCGGTATGCACGCGGCTTCTTCCCAGGACAGATTTTTCGGGACCGCGATCGCCTCGCGCGCGTCCATGAGCGAATACTCCGAGAACGCACCGGCGCAGCGTCCCATGACGCGCTCGCCCGTCTTCAATCCCGTGACGCCTGCCCCGAGTTTCGCGATCTCGCCCGCACCTTCGGCGCCGGCGGCCTTCGCGGCACCGCCCGCCTTGACGCTGTGCCCGACGATCAACTCTCCGCGGTTCAGACCCGCGGCGTGCATGCGCACGAGAATCTGCCCCGCACCGGGCTCGGGCTGGGGTACGTCGCGCAGCTCGAGGACGGTTTTTCCGGGTTCCGGGCGGATCCAATACGATTTCATGCGGACGTTCTCCAGTTTGACGTTCGATGGTCTGTTGCAAAAAGGCTTACGTAATCCCCGCGAAAGCGGGGATCCAGTGACTGTGACGCCGCTGGTTTCCCGCTTTCGCGGGAATAACAGTGCTGTGACTCGCTCATCTGTAAATCGGTTCTAGGTTTGATGTTCGATTCCGTCAGTCGACCTTGGCGCCGACCTCTTTCACGAGCTTAGCGTATTTCGCATGCTCCTCGCGAATCTCGGCGGCGAATTCCCCGGGCGTGGTGATCCAGGGCTCGACACCGCCCGCGTTCGAGAGCTTTTCCTTCACATCGGGCAGTACGAGGGCCTTGTCCACTTCGACGCGCAGGCGCGCGAGCACGGGCTCGGGGGTGCCCGCGGGCGCGAACAGGCCGTACCACTGGATCATCACGAAGTCCGGATAGAACTCGGCGATCGCCGGCACCTCGGGCAGGATGCGCGAGCGTTGCTGCCCGGTGAACGCAAGCGCGCGCAGGCGGCCGGCCCTGATCTGCGGCGCGGTCGAGGTGCCCGACATCATCACCGCAACTTCGCCCGCGACGGTGGCGGTCGTCGCCGGCGACCCTCCCTTGTAGGGGATGTGGACCATATTGATTCCGGCGCGTGCCTTGAGCCGTTCCATCGTCAGGTGGTGCTGGCTGCCGTTGCCGCCCGAGGCATACTGGAGCGGCGGATTGGCGCGGCGTGCGTACTCGATGAATTCCGGAAACGTCTGCGCCGGCACGGAAGGATTCACCGCGAGGAAGAAACCGTTCGATACGAGACTCGCCACCGGGGCGAGATCCTTCAGCGGATCGAACGGCATGCTGGCGTACAGATGCGGATTGATCACCATCAGGCTGTCCATGCCGAGGAGCAGCGTGTAGCCATCGGCCGGCGACTTCACGACGAGCTCGCCTGCCAGGTTGCCGTTGCCGCCGACACGGTTCTCGACCACCACCGGCTGGCCGAGCGCATCGCCGAGCCTGGGCGCGATGAGGCGGGCGACGATGTCCGGACCGCCTCCCGGCGGAATCGGCACGAGCAGGCGGATCGGCTTCGCTGGGTATTGCGCGGCCGCGCCGTGGCAGAGAAGTGCGGCAGATAGCGCGACGAGAAGAAGGCGCATGGAAAGCTCAGCCTGCCCTTCGTCCAACGCGAGGCCAAAGTTTCGGATCTCGTGCCGTGTGCAGCACCCTGAGCACGACGATGCGTCGCGATTCGACCAGGTAGAAAACTGCGAAAGGAAACCGGGAAACAATGGCACGGCGAGCATCTCGGTGTATGGAAACGAACATTTCCGGAAATTGCTCGATGCTCCTCAGCGTGGACTGAACCGCGGAGAGGAATTCCTCTCCGAGCCCGGACCGCTGTTCTTCGTACCAGTCGAAGCCGGCGCCAAGATCCTGTTGGAAGCGCCGGCGAAAAACGACCGGCAAGGTCATCGCGTCCTGCGAACTCCGGACAGCACCTGTTCCATCGTCAGAACGTCGTCGGGCACCTGACGATGCTCGGCCAGCGCCTCGTCAATCGCTGCGCGATGAGCGTCACTCAAGGGCAAAGCGGAAGCACTCGCGGAAAGGCTCTCCCAAAGAAGCTCGAGCAGCCGGAGTTTCTCTTCGGCAGGCAGTTTGAGGAGTTCAGCAACGTCGGAATCACTCATGGCGCATAGCCTACCACCGTCACGCGGGTCGCGCTAACGACGGGAAGCATCGGCGAAGCTCGGCGCATATTCCGGGTCGGCCAGCCGTTGTCAGCTCCTCAGCCGATCCCCTGCTTCACCGATTCCATTCAAATACATTTCCCACACGGCAAGATTTTTATCGCAGGCATCGACCACCGCGTCTTCCATGCGCAAGCGTTTCGCGAACCGCTCGATCGCCCGCCATCCGGCTTCGGAGTGCTCGATGTCGGCTTCCTCGTGCAGCTCGAAGAATTCGAGTTCTTCGTTCGAGAGCTTGAACAGGTTTCCCCAGCGCTGGCGCTCCAGGCCGAACCAGCCGTGTTTTTTCATGAGGCCCCGGCCGTAGCCGGGGACGTTGGCACGCTCGGCGCAGGTGTTGGCAACAATGCCCTCGAGCCAGTGGCGGTTCGCCATCAGGCCGTCCCACGCAGCCCAGGCGATCTGCGTGGAGCGCAGCGGCCGGGCGGCGCGAATTTCGTCGCGCTCGAGGCCGATGCGCGTTCCGAGGTCTTCGAGGATCTCCCAGTGCGCCCTGCCGCCTCC
>DATDGA010000414.1:0-2379 GCA_036522335.1 Burkholderiales bacterium | reverse complement strand
ACCGGGTCGGCGGCGCAGAGACAGCCGAGGGCGTCTACGTTCATGCGTCGCAAAACCCGGATGCGCCTTCCGTCGAAGCGCAGGGCTGGACCTTCAGCAAGCTCGCGATTGCCCCGGTGGAGGGCCTCGCTCCGGCCGACGCGGGTCCTTTTGCCCTGGCCCTGTGCGCACGATGACACCGCACCGGCTCGAACTCGACTACGTCGCCGCGCCGCACCGTCCGCAGTGGGCGGGGGTCTCGCTGTTGATCGTCGCGCTCGTGGTCGCCGGCAACATGGTCCTGCGCCAACGCGACGCCCAGCACGAGCTCGCGGCTCTCGACGCGGCGCAAGGCCTGCTCAACCCCGACCGGAAGGCGCAACGCACCGTGCCCAAGGAGCGTCTGGACGAGGAAGCGAGGACCATCGATGCCGTGGTGCGGCAGCTCACCGTGCCCTGGGCGCAGATGATCGAGTCCGTCGAGGTGGCATCGACGGGCGATGTGGTCCTGCTGCAAATGCAGCCCGAAGCCCAGCAGCGCACTCTGCGCCTGAGCGCCGAGGCGAAAAGCCGCGAGGCCATGCTGCGATACGTGCGGCGCCTCGGCGAGACCCGGGCTCTCTCCGGGGTGTATCTGGTCAGCCATCAGGTCCAGATCGAGAATCCCTCGCGCCCGATCCAGTTCAGCGTGCAGGCGGCGTTCAGGAGCGTCCAGTGAAGCGCATCCACGACGCGGTCAACGCGCTCGGATCGGCCGGAGTGATCGGCATCGGCGTGCTCATTTTCTGCATCCCGCTCTATTTCTCCGCGGTCCGTCCGGCGGAGCGCGAGCTGCAGGCGCAGCGCTCGGTTGCCGAGCGCCTGAACGCGCGCACTCCCTTCCAGCCGGTCTCGAGCAGCGGGCGCGCCGAGGAATTGCGCCGATTCTACGGCCTGTTTCCTCCGCTGGAGAAACTACCGGACCAGCTCGAACGCGTATACGGCTTCGCGCGTTCCGCGAATCTCGAATTGCTGCAGGGCGAATACCGGCTCGAGATTCCGCGCGTGGGCATGCCCGCCTACCGCATCACTCTCCCCATCCGCGGCAGCTACGCGCAGATCCGCCAGTTCGTGGGCACCACCCTCAAGGACATGCCCAGTGCATCGCTCGACGCGCTGCGCTTCGAGCGCAAGAGAATCGGCGACCCGCAGCTCGAAGCCCAGGTACGCATGACCGTCTACTTCCGTCCCGTCAGAGAAGGCGACACCCCATGAAATTTCACTCCAGGATTTTCTTCTGTTCGGTGCTCGCCGCATGCGCGCTGGTCGCGGCCTGCGCCACCGAGAACCTGATCAAGGACACGCGAACGCTGATGAACGAAGGCCGCCGGGAAGAGGCGCTCGCGCAGCTGGACAAGGCCGCCCGGGAGAATCCGGAGAACCACGCTTTCCGCATGGAGTATGTCCGGCAGAGCAACTTCGCCGTGGCGCAATGGCTCGCCCAGGCCGAAGCACTGCGGGGTGGCGGCCAGTTAGACGCGGCCGATGAGCTCTACCGCCGCGTGCTCAAGTACGACCCGGCGAACTCGCGGGCGGCCCAGGGCGTGGTGCAGATCGAGACCGACCGGCGCCATCGCGCGCAGGTCGCCGAAGCCGACAAGCTCATCAAGGCGGAAAGGTACCGCGATGCCCGCGAGGTGCTCGCGCCCGTGCTGACGGAGGATCCGCTGCAGCGCGAGGCGCGCGCGCTCCAGCGCGTGATCGACGAGAAGACCAGCAAGCCGGCGGTCGCGCTCCTGCAGCTGCGCAGCTCGGTCACCAAGCCGATCTCCCTTGAGCTCAAGGACGTGCCCCTGCGCACGGTGTTCGACGTGCTCGCGCGCGCCGCGAACCTGAATTTCCTCTTCGACAAGGACGTGCGCGGCGACCAGAAGACGACGATCGTGGTGCGCGACGCGCAGGTCGAGGACGTGATCCGGCTGATCCTCGCCACCAACCAGCTGGAGCAGAAAGTGCTCAACGAGACCACGGCGCTCATCTATCCCAACACGCCGCAGAAGCTGCGCGAGTACCAGGATCTGGTGGTGAAAACCTTCTACATCGCCAACGCCGACGTCAAGCAGACCGCGAATCTCATCCGCACCATCCTGAAGACGCGCGACATCTTCATCGACGAAAAGCTGAATCTGCTGGTGATGAAGGACACCCCGAACGCCATCCGTCTCGCGGAAAAGCTGATCGCGGCGTCGGACCTTCCCGAGCCCGAGGTGATGCTCGAAGTCGAGGTGCTCGAAGTCGGCTACACCCGGCTGCTCGAGCTCGGCGCGCAGTTTCCGGGCACCGCCGCCGCAACCCTGGTGGGCGCGGGCGGAACCGCGGGAGTACTCACGCTGACCGAATTGCGCACGCGCAGCTCCGACC
>DATDGA010000413.1:0-21020 GCA_036522335.1 Burkholderiales bacterium | reverse complement strand
ATCTACGAGTGGGCGCTCAAGGACCTGGGGCGTTTCGGCTGGATTGCGGCGTTCGTCTATTGCGCGGGTGCGGCGCTGCGGCTTGCGCGTTTCAACGTTAACGTCGAGGTGGTCGACAAGCGCTTTTTCCAGGGGCTTCCGAGTCCTGCGGCAGCCGCCCTGGTGGCCGGATTCTTGTGGCTCGCGAGCGACAACAAGATTCCCGTCGACGATTACGGACTGCCTTGGGTTGCGGCGTTCCTGACTCTTTACGCCGGGCTGACGATGGTGAGCAACGTTCCCTTCTACAGCTTCAAAGACATCAACATGCGGCGCTCGGTGCCCTTCGCAGTCATTCTGCTTATCGTCCTCGGATTCGTTCTGATTTCCTCGGATCCGCCGATCGTGCTGTTTCTGATGTTTGTCGCATACGGGCTGTCCGGATACGTGTACTGGCTGTGGAAGAAGCGGCGGCCGCGCGAGCCGGCCCAGTTGCAGTAGCCCGGGAAACCCGTTATATTGGCCCGCATGCATTTCCGCACCATCGCTCTCAGCCTCACCCTCGGCAGCCTGCTTCTGGCAGGCCTGCTGCTGCGCCTCGCGCGCACATAATCCCACTCTCAATTCGGCAGTACCCCGGTCGCGGCGCAAGCAGGCGCCGCGGATGCTTTCGCGATTTCCTTTGGAGCGGCACCATGAAAGACAAATTGATCATATTCGATACCACCATGCGCGACGGCGAGCAAAGCCCCGGCGCCTTGATGACCAAGGAAGAGAAGCTGCGCATCGCACGGTTGCTGGAGAGGATGCGCGTCGATGTGATCGAGGCGGGGTTCCCTGCGTCTTCGAACGGCGATTTCGAAGCGGTGCAGGCGGTTGCGGGCGTGATCAAGGACTCGACCGTGGCGGGCCTGTGCCGCGCCAACGACCGCGACATTCAGCGCGGCGTCGACGCGCTGAAGCCGGCCAAATCGGGTCGCATCCACATCTTCATCGCCACCAGCGCGCTTCACATGGAGAAGAAGCTGCGTATGACCCCCGAGCAGGTGCTCCAGCAGGCGACGCTCTCGGTACGCTTCGCGCGGAACCATCGGGACGATATCGAGTTCTCTCCGGAAGACGGCAGCCGCTCCGATCCGGATTTTCTCTGCCGCGTGATCGAGGCGGTGATCAAGGAGGGCGCCACGACCATCAACATACCCGATACGGTCGGATACGCGGTGCCGGAACAGTTCGGAGAATTCATCAGGAAATTGCGTGAGAGAGTGCCAAACTCCGACAAGGCCGTGTGGTCGGTGCACTGCCACAACGATCTCGGCATGGCGGTGGCGAACTCACTCGCCGCGGTGACGATCGGGGGCGCGCGCCAGATCGAGTGCACGGTGAATGGCCTGGGCGAGCGCGCCGGCAATACTTCGCTCGAGGAAATAGTCATGGCGGTGCGCACCCGCGGCGATTTTTTCAACCTCGAGACGCGCATTGACACCAGTCAGATCGTGCCGGCCTCGCGCCTGGTATCCCAGATTACCGGGTTCGTGGTGCAGCCCAACAAGGCGGTGGTGGGTGCGAACGCGTTCGCGCATGCTTCCGGCATCCATCAGGACGGCGTGCTGAAGAGTCGCGACACTTACGAGATCATGCGCGCCGAGGATGTGGGCTGGACGACGAACAAGATCGTGCTCGGCAAGCTGTCGGGCCGCAACGCCTTCCGTCAGCGGCTGAAGGAGATCGGCATCGAGCTCGACGGCGAGGACGCCTACAACAAGGCGTTTCAGCGTTTCAAGGATCTCGCCGACAAGAAGGCCGACATTTTCGACGAGGATCTGCAGGCGCTCGTCTCCGACGGAGCGACGGCCGCCGCCGCGGAGCACTGGCAGCTGGTGCGCATGAACCAGGCGAGCGGAACCGGCGAACGCCCGCGCGCGAACGTCGTGCTTACCGAGGCCGGCAAGGAACGCAAGGCCGATGCCGACGGGGACGGTCCGGTGGATGCGACCTTCAAGGCGATCGAGAGCGTGGCGAAGAGCGGCGCCGAACTGCTATTGTTCTCGGTGAATGCGGTGACGCAGGGGACCGAATCGCAGGGCGAGGTGACGGTGCGCCTTGCCAAGGGCGGGAGAATCGTCAATGGAGTGGGGGCCGACACCGATATCGTCGTTGCGTCGGCCAAGGCCTATGTAAACGCTCTCAACAAACTGCAGAGCAAGATGGAGCGAATCAACCCGCAGATGTGAGGGGGATCGGCGACCGCTTATGCGCGAACGTCTGAATCCAAGTATTCGGCGGCGGATATCCAGTGGATCGAGCCGAAACCTTCGATGAAACGCACGGCGAGCGGTTCGAGAACGAAAAATGAAAAATCGCCCAGCGCAAGGAGCCGCTCAGAATCGGGGAACAGACGCCGATAACGCGCTGCGGCCGGGTTCGATGCCTCGAGCGGCGTTGCGTTGCCCAGGAGCGTGACGCGGGCGCCCGCCTGCGGGTCAGACGCAGCGTCATGAGCGAGCAGGCTGACACGCGGGTCGGCTTGCATGTTGCGGGTGTGTTCGGCGAGGCGGCTGACGAGAATCACCGGCCTGCCCTGATGGTCGAGCGCGTAAGGGACGAGCGAACCGAACGGATGTCCGCCGTGCCGTTGGGACAAGGTCGACAGGACTCCTGCCCGGCAGGATGCCAGATGACGCCTGGCGTCGGCACCTCGACTCACCGCGCAAGCTTCAGCGCCATCGTCGCGAGCCTCCGCCCGAGCGCCCGGCAGAGGCTGCGTTCGGGATCGTCGAAGGCACGATCCGAAGCAAGACCGGATACGTGGCTCGCCCCATAAGGGCTTCCGCCCGATCGCGTATCGAATAGTTCAGGCTCGGTGTAGGGCAGGCCGACGATCAGCATCCCGTGGTGGAGTAGCGGCAGCATCATCGAGATCAGAGTCGTTTCCTGACCGCCGTGCAGGCTCGCGGTGGATGTGAATAGCGCAGCCGGTTTGCCCGCGAGCACGCCTTTCAGCCACAGGTTCGAAGTACCGTCCCAGAAGTGTTTCATAGGCGCCGCCATGTTGCCGAAGCGAGTCGGGCTGCCCAGCGCGAGCCCGATGCATTCTTCCAGGTCGCGCAATTCGCAGTAGGGAGGGCCTGATGGAGGAACGGCGGGCTCAGAGGCTTCGGTCGCGCTCGTCACCCGCGGTACCGTGCGCAAGCGGGCGCTCGCGCCGTCGATTTCCCCGATTCCGCGCGCGATCCATTGGGCCATCTCGCGCACCGAGCCGCGGTGGCTGTAGTAGAGAACCAGGATATCGTTCATTCGCCGAGGGTCAGAAAGGCCGCTGGTATTATAGGTGACGTTCATCTCTCCGATTCGCGCATGCCCATGCCTCGTCTGGTGCTACAGTTCGGCCGCTTCCTCGTGCACGTGTACGGACGGTTCAACCAGGCCGGCTGTCTCCAAATCGCCTCGAGTCTCACCTTCACGACTCTGCTTGCGCTGGTTCCGCTTGTCACCATTGCACTGACCTTGATATCGGCGTTTCCGGTTTTTTCGGGTCTCGGAGAGGAAATTCATGCCTTCCTTCTCGCCAACATGCTGCCGGAAAAAGCGGGGAAAGTGGTCACGGGCTACATCGAGCAGTTCTCCGGCCGGGCCGGACGCTTGACCGCCGTGGGCACTGCGGTGCTCGCCGTCACCGCTTTGCTGTTGATGTTCACGATCGAGCGCGCGTTCAACTCGATCTGGCGGGTCTCGCGCCCGCGTTCGGTGGCGCAACGCATCCTCATCTATTGGGCGGTGATCACGCTTGGACCGGTCCTGATCGGTGCCAGTCTGTCGATGACCTCGTACATCGTCGGGGCATCGCTCGGTCTCTCCCGGCAAATTCCGCTTGCGGGCTCGGCGATTCTCGGATTCGTCCCCTTCGTCTTTACTTGCGCCGCGTTTACCCTCCTCTACTACATCGTGCCGAATCGCACGGTCAGACCGCGTCACGCCCTGATCGGAGGGCTCGTCGCCGCCTTCGCGTTCGAAATCATGAAGCGCAGCTTCGCGCTTTACATAGCGCAATTCTCGACCTACACCCTGGTCTACGGGGCATTTGCCGTGATCCCGATATTCCTCCTGTGGATATATTTCTCCTGGGTCGTTATTGTAGTCGGCGCGCTGATCGCCGCGCTTGCCCCGGATTTTTCGGTCTTGCGCGAACGGGCGAAACGCCCCACCGGCTCCGGCTTCGTGGAAGCGCTCGCCTTGCTTCTCGTTCTCGCGCGCGCGCAGCAAGGCCCGGGGCTGCTGGAAATGAGGCAGATCGCCGAGCGCGCGGCGCTCACCGTCGATCGGACTGAATCGCTCCTCGAGCGATTGGTTGCACGCGCCTGGGTCGCGAGATCCGCCGGCGACCGATACGGATTGGTTTCGGACGCCGAGCGGCTCCTCGTGTCCGAGGTTTACCGCGAGTTCGTCTTGGATGGGGAGACGATTCCAGGCACGGAGCGTACGGAGTCCTTGAAGACGCTCCTCGAGCGGCTAGGGGCGCGTGCGGACGACGCCCTGAACCTTCCGCTCAAGCGCCTGCTCGAGAGTGATGCCGCGTGAAACCGCTAGAATCGCCGTACCAAATGCCTCAATGCCAGCGCAAATAAAAACCATCCCGCGTGCCGAGCGCCTGATCGCCGCCCTTGACGTTGCTTCCGTTGAAGAGGCGAAGGCCTTGGTGAAGAGGCTGGGCGACAGTGTGAACTTCTATAAAGTCGGTCTGGAGTTGTTCATGGCCGACGGGTACTTCGGCCTGATCGAGTGGCTCGCGGGTCAGGGAAAAAAGGTGTTCGTCGATCTCAAATTTTTCGATATCCCCGAAACGGTCCGGGCTGCGGTGCGGGGACTTCAGAATCGCGGCGTGACCTTCACGACCGTGCACGGCAATCAGGCGATGCTCGAAGCCGCGGCAGCGGCCAAGGGGGACGTCAAAATTCTTGCGGTGACCGCGCTCACCAGCCTCGACCAGGGGGATCTCGACGATCTCGGCTTCAAATGCGACCTAGAGGCGCTGGTGCTGTCGCGCGCACTGCGGGCGCTCGAAGCCGGTTGCGACGGGGTGATTTCCTCCGGGCTGGAGGCACCGGCGCTGAAACGCGAGCTCGGCGCGCGCCTGCTGGTGGTGACTCCGGGAGTGCGGCCGGTTCAGAATCGGTTTGTCGACGACCAGAAGCGCACGGTCGACGTCGCCCAAGCGTTTGCAAGCGGTGCCGATTACATCGTCGTCGGTCGGCCGATCCGCCAAGCGCCCGATCCGCGCGCCGCGGCGCAAGCGATTCAGGCGACGATCGCGACTCTGTTTTCCTGAAATCCGGCTGGTGGCGGGGCCTGCGGGTCGAAGGGCTCGGGGGCAAAGGCGAGCCTCCCTTGGTAGTGCCACACGCTGCGCCAGGCGCCGATGACCATGTTGGCATACTCGGCCCTGCCCAAGGATCCGTTGTAACGGCTCAACGCGCGAAACATATCGCCTTTCTCACGATCGAGGTAGTACTTCAGGATGACGCAGCCGTAGCGCAGGTTGTTGCGCAGACTGAACAGGTTGTCGCCCTGGCGGCCGATCAATCCGATCCAGAAGGGCATCACCTGCATGTAACCACGGGCACCCGAGCGCGATACGGCGTATTTGCGAAAGTTGCTCTCTACCTGGATCACCGCCAGGACGAGCTGCGGATCGAGTCTGGCGCGAATCGCCTCGAAGTGTACGGTCCGCAGGAACTCTACGCGCGACTGGAAATTGGGTATTCTCGTTTCCAGTCGCTGCGACATTTCGGTGAGCCAGTTGACTGCCGCCTGCGAATCGGTAAAGGCGTGGCGCGGCGCCGGTCTGTCCGCGATCGATGCCTGCAGGCCCGCCCGCACCTCGGCGGCGAGGGGCTCGTAGATTTGGGCGCCGCCCAACGCGTTGCCGGCGAGCGCGGCCATCAGGCCGGCAAGAAAAAACGCAAGTCTCACGATTTGGAGCGTAGCCGAGACAGGACATCTGCCCGCGGCAGCTTTCTCGGCTCCCTGTCGCGCCGACCCTGATATTCGATCAATCCCTCCTTGAGACCGCGTTCGCCAACCACGACGCGATGGGGAATGCCGATGAGCTCCATGTCGGCGAACATTACACCCGGACGCTCGTCCCGGTCATCGAGCAGCACTTCGACGCCGGAGTCCGAGAGCTCTCCGTAGATGGCATCAGCGGCATCGCGCACGGCAGCGCTCTTGCCATAGCCGATGGGGATCAGTCCAACGTGGAACGGTGCGATCGGCTCTGGAAAGACGATGCCACGCTCGTCGTGGTTCTGCTCGATCGCCGCCCCCACGATGCGTGTGATGCCGATGCCGTAGCAGCCCATCTCGAAAACGCGGCTGTTACCCGCTTCGTCGAGGAAAGCCGCTTTCATTGCTTCCGAATACTTCGTGCGCAACTGGAAAATGTGTCCGACCTCGATCCCGCGGACGATTTCCAGATTTCCCTTGCCGTCGGGGCTGAGATCGCCGGCAGTAACCTTGCGGATGTCCGCTATCTGACCGGGCTCGGGAAGGTCACGTCCCCAGTTTGCGCCTGTGAAGTGATAACCCGCCTCGTTCGCGCCGCAGACGAAGTCGCTCATTGCCGCTACCGTGCGATCGGCGTAGAGGCTCAAGCGCGCGCTGCTGACCGGTCCGATGTAGCCGGGGCGGGTCTTCAATGTTCTTTCGATCTCGTCGTCTCTTGCGAACCTGAAATTGCCGATCACCTTCTGGGTCTTGATCTCGTTCAGATCGTGGTCCCCACGAACCAGCAGCATTACGAACGCACCCGATGCTCCCTCTTGGGCCTCCTCGCGCACAACTGCGATCGCTTTCACCGTTTTCTCGATCGGTACACCCAGCAGCTCGGCTACGTCCTCGCAGCGGGTTTTGCCGGGAGTCGGAACCTTCTTCATCTCTGCGGCGGGTGCTTTTCGCTCTGCCTTCGGCGCCACCGCTTCGGCGAGCTCGACGTTCGCCGCGTAATCAGACTGCGGGCAGTAGGCAATAGCATCCTCGCCAGATTCGGCAAGCACGTGAAACTCGTGCGAGCCGGTGCCGCCTATGGATCCGGGATCGGCAGCGACGGCGCGGAACTTCAGTCCCAGGCGGGTGAAGATCCGCGTATACGTGTCGTGCATGTTCCGGTACTCGCGCTGCAGGTCGGTGTAGTCGGCATGAAAGGAGTATCCGTCCTTCATCGTAAACTCGCGCCCGCGCATGACGCCGAAGCGCGGCCGGATTTCGTCGCGGAATTTGGTCTGGATTTGGTAGAAATGAACGGGCAGCTGCCGATAGCTGCGGATCTCGCGCCGCGCGATGTCGGTGATCACTTCTTCATGGGTCGGGCCGACGCAGAACTCCCGCTCGTGACGGTCTTTCAAGCGCAGCAACTCCGGGCCGTACTTCTGCCAGCGTCCGGACTCCTGCCACAACTCCGCAGGCTGCACCGCCGGCATGAACAGTTCTATCGCTCCTGCGCGATTCATTTCCTCGCGAACGATGGCCTCGACCTTGCGCACAATCCGAAGTCCCAGCGGCATCCAGGTGTAGATGCCGCCGGCGAGCCGGCGGATCAGGCCCGCGCGGATCATCAGCTTGTGGCTGACGAGCTCGGCGTCGGCGGGAGCCTCTTTGAGTGTGGCAAGAAAGTATCGTGAAGCGCGCATGGCGGGGAGCAGGCCGGGACGCGACATTCTACTTGAACTTGCACGCCGAGCAGCCGCCACGCGGCTGCTCCTTCAAATCGCCGGCGATTTGTGAAAGAATGGGCGTGGACAGACTTTTGCTGGATTGCGTATGCTCGATCGAGACGGCTATCGGCCGAACGTCGGCATCATCCTCTGCAACGGGCGCAACGAGGTTTTCTGGGGCAAGCGCGTCAAGGAACACTCATGGCAGTTCCCGCAGGGCGGGATCAAGCTCGGGGAAACGCCGGTGCAGGCGATGTACCGCGAACTTCGGGAAGAAGTGGGCCTTCTGCCCAGCCACGTGAAGATCCTGGGGCGGACACGCAACTGGCTGCGCTACGAAGTACCCGCTCAGTGGCTCAAGCGCGATTGGCGCGGCAACTATCGGGGACAGAAGCAGATCTGGTTTCTGCTGCGACTGGTGGGGCGCGAGTGCGACGTCCACTTGCGGGCTTCGGAGCGACCGGAATTCGACGCCTGGCGATGGAACGAGTATTGGATACCCTTGGACTCGGTAATCGATTTCAAGCGAGACGTCTATCAACAGGCGCTCACCGAGCTTGCCCGCTATCTGTTTCGCAGCCAGGGCCGAAAATCTCTTTCGGCGGAAATCGCATCGCGCTGATCTGCTCAAGACGCTTCGGCTCGTTACTCACGCAGATTGCCCGCCAGCTGGGCGTTCAGCTGCAACCGAATACCTTTGCTCATACCTTTTCGGAAATCGAGGGGGCCCTGGGACATTCGTCCGGAAATTGGGCTTGACAGCGGGGCTCGGTCAATATTAATCTCGGTCTACAAGTTAGAGTTAGTCTAATTCGTCCATTATCAGGAGACCCTCATGCAGCTCAAAGGCTCGAAGACTCACGGCAATCTCAAGGCGGCGTTCGCGGGAGAATCACAGGCCAACCGCCGTTATCTCTATTTCGCCGCGAAAGCCGACGTCGAAGGGCAGAACGATGTTGCGGCGGTGTTCCGCTCCACTGCGGAAGGCGAGACGGGCCATGCGCACGGACATCTGGAATACTTGGAGCAGTGCGGCGATCCGGCGACGGACCTTCCGTTCGGCGGCACGCGCCTGAATCTGAAAGCCGCCATTGCCGGAGAGACCCACGAGTACACAGACATGTATCCCGGGATGGCGAAAGCCGCACGTCAGGAAGGCTTCTCCGAGATCGCCGATTGGTTCGAGACGCTCGCCAAGGCGGAGCGCTCGCACGCCAACCGCTTCCAGAAGGCGCTCGATGTGCTCGCGGACTAAGCGGTCAATCCGGTCCCCGAAGGCGCCGGATTGACTCCGCGAGCAGGAGAGGCTGTTTGGCCCCTCAGTTCGCGGAAAACGTGTTCACGCGCGAAATCCGCCGAGTCCTGAGATGACCGTTCGCGAAGGGAGCCTGGAAGCTCCGACCCGCCATCCGATCGCGTGGCGCTCCCCGGAGTTCTACGGGGAAGCGAAACTCCTCGGCGAAATGCAGCGCGTGTTCGAGATCTGCCACGGCTGCCGGCGCTGCGTCAATCTGTGCACGGCGTTCCCGACGCTGTTCGACCTTGTGGATGCGAGCGCAACCCTGGAAGTCGACGGCGTGGACAAGTCGCAGTACGGGAAAATAACGGACCAATGTTATCTCTGCGACATGTGCTACATGACGAAGTGTCCCTACGTGCCGCCGCATCCGTGGAATGTCGATTTCCCCCACCTGATGCTGCGGGCCAAGGCGGTGAAATTCAGGAAGGGCGAACTGCGTTTCCGCGATCGGCTGCTTTCCTCCACCGATGCGATCGGAAAGCTCGCTGCAATCCCGGTCGTGGCGCAGGTCGTGAACGCAATCAATCGCAATCCCGGCGTGCGCATGCTGATGGAAAAGGCGATCGGCGTCCACCCTGAACGCAGGCTGCCGCCCTATAGCCCCGGCACCTTCCGCGGTCACGCAGCCGCAAGCCGCAGCCACGAGGCGAGGAACGGCGAACGCACTCCGGGAAAAGTTGCGATATTTTCGACTTGCTACGTCAACTACAATGAACCCGGCATCGGCCACGATTTGCTCGCCGTTCTCGACCACAACGAGATCGCGTATGTCATCGTGGAGAAAGAAGCCTGCTGCGGCATGCCCAAGCTCGAGCTCGGCGATCTCGAGGGGGTCGAGCGCCTCAAGGCGGTGAACATTCCGCCGCTCGCCAGACTCGCGCGCGAGGGCTACGCGATCCTCGCCGCGGTCCCTTCGTGCACCCTGATGTTCAAGAACGAGTTGCCGCTGCTGTTTCCCGACGACGCCGACGTCAAGGCGGTGAGCGAGGCCATGTTCGATCCGTTCGAATACTTTGTCCTGCGCAACCGCGACCGCCTGCTCAAGACCGATTTCAAGAGCCCACTCGGGAAAGTGTCCTATCACGTGCCCTGCCATTCCAGGGTGCAGAACATGGGGCAGAAGACCCGCGAGGCGCTGCAATTGGTACCGGGCACCACGCTCAATACGGTGGAACGCTGCTCCGGCCACGACGGAACCTGGGGCGTGAAGTCCGAGTACTACGAAAACTCGATGAAAATCGGCCGACCGGTATTCCGTCTGATGGCGGACAGCGAGCCCGACTACATCAGTTCCGATTGCCCGATTGCGGCCCGCCACATAGAGCAGGGCATCGGCGAGAGTCGGGCGAAAAAAGCGCATCCCCTCTCGCTCTTTCGAATGGCCTACGGCATTTAGTCGGGTCCGAGTGCCGATCGCCGCCATGCCCCGAATCGACCGCGCGAGCCTCATGACGCTCGAGACGTACGCGCGAGAGCGCACGCAGTTCCGGGCGAAAGTCATGGCCCACAAGAAGAATCGCAGGGTTCAGCTCGGCGATGATCTCACGCTCATTTTCGAGGACGAGCTGACTATTCGCCATCAGGTGCAGGAGATGCTGCACGCAGAGCGCATTTTCGAAGAACAGGGTATCCAGGAGGAACTCGACACTTACAACCCGCTCGTTCCGGACGGCGGTAACTTGAAAGCGATCATGATGCTCGACTATCAGGACCCGGACGAGCGCCGCGAGTGGCTCGCGCGCCTGATCGGGATCGAGGACAAGATGTGGATCCGGGTCGAAGCTCACGAGCGAATCTGGGCCATTGCGGACGAGGATCTGGACCGAGAAAACGAGCAGAAGACATCCGCAGTGCACTCCCTTCGCTTCGAACTCGGCGAGGACATGGCCCAAGCGCTCAAGAAAGGCGCGGGCCTCACGATAGGGGTCGATCATCCCCGCTATACAGCTGCAGTGGAAGCGCCGCCGGCCGTGCGCGAGGCTCTTGCAAAAGATCTTGCGTGAGGCGATCGCGCCGCCTATCCGCACTTGTGCTTCTGGGGGCTTTGGCTTGCGCTCAATCGCCGCCCGATCGCGACGATTTCGACAGCAAGCCTTGGGAGGACCAAAAGGCGCTATTGCCGCCCTATCCGAAGCAGGAAAATCTCGTTCGAATTTATGTCAGTTCGGCTACGACGTTCGATTTTTTTGTGGACCCGGCCTCGGTCAGCGTCGGCAAGGACGGGGTCGTGCGATACACCCTGATCGCGCGCAGTCCTAGTGCGGCGATGAACGTAAGCTACGAGGGCATTCGCTGCCAGACTTACGAACGCAAGCTATACGCTCTTGGCAGGTCCGACGGAACCTGGTCGAAAGCGCGCGAGCCCCAATGGACCCCTATAGGCAACAATCAGGTCAATCGGCAGCACGCCGTATTGGCGGGCGACTTCTTCTGCTCTGGGAGCAGCAGGGTGCTGACCACCGACGACGCGGTGCAGGCGCTCGAGCGCGGAAATCAGCCCAGGAAAGCCGTACCCTGGTCCAACTAGAGCAGGACAAGATTGTCGCGGTGGATCAATTCCGGCTCGTCAATGTAGCCGAGTATCGACTCGATCTCGCTTGACGCCCGACCAGCGATGCACCGGGATTCCTGCGCGTTGTAGTTGACCAGTCCACGCGCGATCTCGGCGCCCTCCGGCGAAAGGCAGACGACCACTGCGCCGCGTTCGAACTCACCTTCCACGTTCTTGACCCCGATCGGCAGGAGGCTCTTTCCTCCGGATCGCAAAGCCTTGGCCGCCCCGCTGTCGAGGCCGAGCCGTCCTGCAATTTGCAGATGATCGGCGAGCCATTGCTTGCGCGCGGCGAGCGGCGTTGTTTGGGCGGAGAGCAGGGTGCCAATCGCCTCTCCCCCTGCGAGCCTGACCAGGATCTCCGGCTCCTGTCCCGATGCGATTACTGTTTGGGCTCCCGACCGGGCAGCGCGCTTGGCGGCGAGCACTTTGGTGAGCATGCCACCCCTCGCAATCGTGGATCCCGTACCCCCCGCCAACTCTTCCAGGCGAGGATCACCTGCCTTCGCACTTTGAATCAAGGTCGCTTGAGGATTGCGCCGCGGATCTTCGGTGTAGAGCCCCTGCTGATCCGTCAGGATTACCAGGCAGTCGGCTTCGACGAGGTTGGCCACCAGTGCGCCGAGGGTGTCGTTGTCGCCGAACCGGATCTCGTCCGTCACTACGGTGTCGTTCTCGTTGATCACCGGAATGATTCCGAGTCCGAGCAGCGTGAGCAAGGTGGAGCGGGCGTTCAGGTAGCGCTGCCGATCGGCGAGATCGGCGTGCGTGAGGAGCACTTGCGCCGTGTGCAGTCCATGCTGCCTAAAGCAGGACTCGTATGCCTGCACGAGGCCCATCTGCCCGACTGCGGCGGCGGCCTGCAGCTCGTGCATGGCGTGCGGTCGTCGCGTCCAGCCCAAACGCTGCATGCCCTCGGCGATGGCACCGCTCGAGACCAGGACGAACTCCTTGCCGGCCTGACGCAGCTTTGCAATCTGTCCCGCCCATCGCGCGATCGCGGAGGTATCGAGCCCCGCGCCCTGGTTGGTGACGAGCCCGCTCCCGACCTTGACGACGAAACGCCTTGCTTCCTTCATGGCGCTTTTCCGGATTCCAAGAACTTCATCACCGCGAAACTGAGGTCGCGGCAACCTTCCCCGGTGAGCGCGGAGATGCGAAAGCTCCGGCCCCGCCAGCGCAGCCTGCGCACGAGGGCGGCGGCTGCGGAATCGCGCTCCTCGGCGGGGAGCATATCCGTTTTGTTCAGCACCAGCCAGCGGGGCTTTCGATAAAGCGCCGGGTCGAACTTATTCAGTTCTGCGGCGATAGCTTTCGCGTCGCGAACTGGGTCGGCGCCGGCTTCAACGGGGGCGACATCGACAATGTGCAGAAGGAGCCGGGTGCGCGCGAGGTGCCTTAGAAACTGATGTCCCAGCCCCGCGCCCTCTGCGGCTCCCTCGATGAGTCCCGGGATGTCTGCGACTACGAAGCTTCGATCCACATCCACACGAACCACCCCGAGATGCGGGTGCAAGGTGGTGAAGGGATAGTCGGCCACCTTGGGACGGGCGGCGGAGACGGCGCGAATGAAGGTGGATTTTCCTGCATTGGGAAGCCCGAGCAGTCCGACATCGGCAAGGACTTTGAGCTCGAGATTGAGCGAGCGATGTTCTCCGGGTTCACCGGGAGTGGCCTTGCGCGGTGCGCGGTTGGTGCTCGATTTGAAGTTGACGTTGCCCAACCCTCCTTTGCCGCCCCGCGCCAAGAGGGCGGTTTGCGCATGTTCGGCGAGATCTGCGATCGTTTCCCCCGTATCCGCGTCCTTGACTACCGTGCCGGCGGGCATGCGCAGCACGACGTCAACTGCGCCCTTGCCGTTGCATTGACGGCCGCGCCCCTTTTCGCCGTCTCGCGCCCGATGGATTCGGGCAAAACGGTACTCGACCAGCGTGTTGATGTTGCGGTCGGCGATCGCAAGCACGCTACCTCCGCTACCGCCATCGCCGCCGTCCGGCCCGCCGCGCGGTACGTATTTCTCGCGCCGGAAGCTGACCGCGCCGTCGCCGCCCTTGCCGGAATGGACTTCGATGCGCGCTTCGTCTATGAATTTCATTGTGGAAACAAAAAAGCCCTATCGCGTGGATAGGGCTTTCAGGAAGGAGAGGGTGCTTCTAAGCCGGAACCACGCTGACCGTTTGCTTGTGGTCCGGCCCCTTGAAGCTGAACTGAATCTTGCCGTTGACTTTGGCAAAAAGGGTGTGGTCTTTCCCGATGCCGACGTTGTCTCCGGGGTGAACGCGGGTGCCGCGCTGACGAACGATGATGCTGCCTGCGGCCACTAGCTGTCCGCCAAAGCGTTTCACGCCGAGGCGCTTTGACTGTGAGTCGCGGCCGTTGCGGGAACTGCCGCCTGCTTTTTTGTGTGCCATGGTTTGCCTTTCTCTTCCGGGTCAGCGGTCTTACGCTCCCGCTATACCTGTTACCTCGATCTCTGTGTAGGCCTGCCGGTGGCCGCGGAGCCTTCGCGAATTCTTGCGTCGGCGCATCTTGAAGATCATCACCTTTTCTCCAAGCCCGTGAGCAAGGATCTTCGCCGTTACCGACGCACCTTTCAACACCGGGGTTCCGACCTTGAGAGCCTGTCCGTCGCCGACGAGGAGCACCTCATCGAGAACCAGCTCCGTGCCAACGGCGCCGGTGAGCTTCTCGATCCGCAATTTTTCACCTGAGGACACGCGGTACTGTTTGCCCCCGGTTCTGACGACCGCGTACATGCCCATCTCCGAATCGCTCTTGGAAAAACGCGAAATTATACATGTGTTTAGCAGGTGCGGTCAAAGAAATTATGCTATGCTCGCGACCCGCCGTTAAGTCCATTCAGCAGTGCGCTAATTTTCTTTGCAGCCCGAACCTCTCCGCGACCTCATCGCCGCAGACATGCTTGCGGTGGACGCCATGATCCGGCGCCGACTCGAGTCCGATGTCGTGCTCGTCAGGCAGATCGCGGAGTACATCATCGCCGGAGGCGGCAAGCGGCTGCGCCCGGCACTAGTTTTCCTCGCCGCCGGGGCGACCGGCTATCGCGGCGAGCACCACGTGGAGCTCGCTGCCGTCGTGGAATTCATTCACACGGCCACACTGCTGCATGACGATGTCGTGGACGAATCCGAACTGCGGCGCGGCCGCAAGACGGCGAACGCAGAGTTCGGCAATGCGGCAAGCGTCCTCGTTGGGGATTTTCTCTACTCGCGCGCCTTCCAGATGATGGTGGGCGTGGGAAGCATGCGGGTCATGGAAGTGCTCGCGGATGCCACCAATGCCATTGCGGAAGGCGAGGTGCTGCAGCTCCTGAACGCTCACAATGTTGCGATCACCGAGGCTGACTATCTCGAGGTCATCCGGCGCAAGACCGCAAAGCTCTTCGAAGCGGCAGCCCAGCTGGGCGCGATCCTCGGCAAGGCGAGCGCCGATCTCGAGCTGGGCCTCGCGAGCTACGGGATGCACCTCGGTACGGCCTTTCAACTGATCGACGATGTGCTCGACTACTCCGGAGACGCTGCGCATACAGGAAAAAATCTTGGAGACGACCTGAAGGAAGGCAAGACGACCTTGCCTCTCATTCACGTGATGCAGCGCGGTTCACCCGGGCAGGCGGCTCTGGTGCGTTCGGCGATCGAACACGGCGGCAGGGAAGATTTCACGGCTGTCTTGGACGCGATTCGCATGACAGGTGCGCTCGACTATGTGAGGAACAAGGCAAAGGACGAGGTCAGGTCGGCGCGCGCCGCAATTGCGGCGCTGCCGAATTCAAGTTACCGGGATTCTTTGCTAGAATTGTCCACCTTCGCGGTCGAGCGCGATTACTAGACTTCCCGAAGCGCTCCTCCTTCCGCAGTTGTTCTAGTCCGATTCGGGGTGTAGCTCAGCCTGGTAGAGTACTGCGTTCGGGACGCAGGAGTCGCTGGTTCGAATCCAGTCACCCCGACCAAGTCCCCGGAATAGGTTCCCCGCCTCGCGCCGGTATAATAACCACGGTCGCAAACCACGGCGCAGATACGCCATTCCAGCGTGAGTAAGCTCCTCCTTCTCGTCATCGCGGCAGCCGTCGTCTACTTCGTACTGACCGGTCTTGCCCGCAAGCGCAGCAAGCGCCCGACGCAGGTCACGCCCGAGGCGATGGTCCCCTGCGCTCATTGCGGCGTCAATCTTCCGCGCAGCGAAGCGCTCGAAGGCGCCGGCCGCTTTTTCTGCAGCGAAGAGCACCGTCGGCTCGGCGCCGGCTGTGGACGGTCGTGGCGGGTCAAGGGTTGCTCGCCTTTTCGTGGCCCCTGCAGCAAGGGGCGGTGGCGGACTCGTTCTGGGTATCGCTCAAGTACTTCAATTTCTACCGTATGGCCGTGGCCGCGATATTCCTGCTCGCGGCGCTGATTTTCGGGGACGCACTCAGCCTGGGCAGCCACGATCTCGTGGCGTTTACCTACGCGAGTGTGATTTATCTGGCGCTCGCCGTGGCATTTCACGTCACGCTGCGAAAGATGCAGGCGTACTTCAACCTTCAGCTGACGCTGCACGTCGTCACCGACGTCCTCCTAATCGTCGTGTTGATGTATGCCTCGAGCGGCATCCGCAGCGGCTTGGGCGTGATGCTGCTTATTTCTCTGGCGGGGGCGGCGCTGGTCAGCAGGGGTACCTTGATGCTGTTCTACGCCGCGTTGGCGTCAATCGCGGTGCTGCTCGAGCAGTCGTACTGGGTGCTCGTTCACGACGCCAGCACGGCGAACTTTCTGCAGCCCGGCCTGCTCTCGATCGGCTACTTCGTGACGGCGCTGATTACCAATCGGATGGCGCGGCGTCTGATCCTGAACGAGCGCCTCGCGCGACAGCGCGGCGCCGATCTCGCCGACCAGCTGCGAATCAACAAGTTGATCATCCGCGACGTGCAGGACGGCGTACTCGTCGTGGATGCCAACGGCCTGGTGCATCTGCACAACCCGCGTGCGGCAGATCTTATGGGGCGGCTTGTTCCAGAATTAAGCCAAGTCGAGGACTATTCCGAGGAACTTGCACAGCGGCTTGCCGCCTGGCGCGCCGGTCAGGGCGCGAGCAGCGTTAGCATGCGAATTGCCGAGAGCGGTCGCCTGGTGCGCGGACGCTTCGTGTCGGCGGGCGTTGCAGGCGGAAGCTTCAGCCTGGTGTTCCTTGAAGATCTATCCAAACTCCAGGAGCAGGCCCAGCAGCTCAAGCTCGCGGCGCTTGGAAGGCTCACCGCCAACATCGCCCACGAGATTCGTAATCCGCTGTCGGCGATTACTCATGCTGGCGACCTGCTGCACGAAGAGCAACGCGGACCGCAGAAGGAACGCATGGTCCAGATCATTCGCGACAATGCGCGCCGCCTCGAGCGCATGGTGCACGACGTGCTCGAGCTCTCGCGGCGCGACCGCGTCCAGCCTGAGACTATCCGGGTGCGGCCGTACCTGCTGACGTTCATAGAGGAGTTTACCCAGAACGAAAACATTCCCGGCGAAAACTTCTCTATCGAAGCGGCCGATGATGTTGCGATTGACTTCGACCGTACCCATCTCAACCAAGTGCTGTGGAATCTGTTGCACAACGCCTGGCGGCACTGCCGCAAACAAGCCGGAAGCGTGCGCATCGTGGTCTCGCGCCGGGCAAATCGAGTAGAATTGCACGTCATTGATGACGGCGGGGGCGTGGCCGCGGAGTTGCAAACACAACTGTTTGAGCCGTTTTTCACGACTTTTTCGAGTGGAACGGGGCTCGGCCTCTATATTGCACGCGAGCTGTGTGTTGCGAACGGCGCGAGCCTTGACTATCTGGACCGCGGACCGGGCGCGGACTTTAGGATCCTATGGCAGGAATCGTAGCGAACCGACGCGCGGAACGCCGGACGAGTCTAGTTCAGGGTCCGGTATTGGTTGTCGACGACGAGGCTGACATCCGGGAGCTGCTCGAGTTGTCGCTGGTCCGCATGGGCCTGGTAGTGGAATGCGCCGGTACCCTCGCAGCGGCGAAGCAACTGCTCCAGTCCAAACGCTACGAGCTCTGTCTCACCGACATGCGCTTACCCGACGGCGACGGGTTGGAGCTGGTCCGTTTAATCGGCGCGCAATTCGCGGATCTCCCGGTGGCGGTGATCACCGCCTTTGGGAGCACCGAAAACGCTGTCGCCGCACTCAAAGCCGGCGCCTTCGACTATCTGACCAAACCTCTATCCCTGGATCAATTGCGGGCGCTGGTCAGGTCCGCGCTTTCATTGCCCCAAAAACCCGCGCCGGCCAAGCCAGGGGAGCATGGGCTTCTCGGCTCGAGCCCGGGGATCGAGCAGGTGCGCCTGATGATCGAGAAACTCGCGCGCAGCCAAGCGCCCGTCTACATCACCGGCGAATCCGGAAGCGGAAAAGAACTCGCTGCGCGACTCATCCACGGAAAGGGAGCGCGGCGCGAGAAGCCCTTCGTGCCGGTCAACTGCGGCGCCATCCCCGAGAATTTGATGGAGAGCGAGTTCTTCGGCTACAAGAAGGGTGCCTTCACGGGCGCCGAGACTGAACGCGACGGTTTTTTCCAGGCCGCCAGCGCTGGCACCTTGTTTCTGGACGAGGTCGCCGACCTCCCGCTTGCGATGCAGGTCAAGCTCCTTCGAGCGATCCAGGAGAAGCACGTGCGCAAGGTCGGCGCGACTTCCGAGGATGCTGTCGACGTGCGCGTCATCTGCGCCACGCACCAAGACCTGGCGGCCTGCGTCGACGCCGGCAGATTTCGCCAGGATCTGTACTATCGCCTGGCGGTTATCGAGCTGAAAATGCCGCCGTTGCGTGAGTGCCGCGAGGACGTTCCGATCCTGGCCGAAGCGATTCTGCGGCGCCTTTCAGGCTCCGACGGGAAGCGGTCCCTACGGCTGTCCGGAGAAGCGTTGAGGGCTCTCGCAGGATACGATTTTCCCGGCAACACGCGGGAGCTGGAGAACATCCTGGAACGAGCCGTCGCTCTCGCTGCGCGCGAAGAGATCCAGCCCGAAGACCTCCAAATCGCACCGCCGGCGCGGGTTGCCGAGGAACCGGCGGCCGGCAGCGCCAAGTGGCCGCTCCAGGAATATCTGGACCGTGTCGAAAAGGAGGCGATCCTCGAAGTGCTGGAAAAAACGCGTTTCAACCGCACCGCTGCCGCCAAACTCCTGGGCATCACATTCCGGGCGTTGCGCTATCGCATGGAGCGGCTGGGAATTCGGTGAGTGGATCACAGTCCCCTCGATGAGGAAGGAGTGCTCGCGGGCGCGGTGCAGGTTTCGTCGCCTAATTGCGACGAGCGCCCGGAGGAAGAGGCGGTCAGTCTGCTGGTGGTGCACAACATCAGCCTGCCGCCGGGTGAGTTCCGGGGGGAAGCCATCGTGCGGCTATTCACCAATACGCTCGATTTTGGCGCCCACCCCTACTACGAAACCCTGCGCGATCTAAAGGTATCCGCCCATTTCCTCGTTCGGCGTGATGGGGAGTTGATCCAATTCGTGCCGTGCGCGAAGCGAGCCTGGCACGCGGGCCCATCGAATTGGAAGGGGCGCATGCGCTGCAACGATTTTTCCGTGGGAGCGGAACTCGAGGGTAACGACGATCAAGCCTACGATGATCGGCAATATCTACGTTTGGCTAAATTGCTCGTCTCGCTACGCCGACGATATCCCATAGTCGATGTGGTCGGACACGCTGATATTGCGCCGGGCCGCAAGACCGATCCCGGCCCGGCGTTCGATTGGGGTCGCTGCCGGGAGTTGATTGCCCGAATCCAATGAAGCATGCGCTCGCGGCGCCGCCGCGACTGATTTTCCCGCGCGAGTCCGTCTAGTCCTCAGTTTCGCAGTACCTCAGCTTCCGATATCTTCCAGTTTGATGCCGGAGTTCGGAAGGCGCTTGCGCAAACCGAGTTTGCATCTTGACACTACACTAGAATTAGTTGCACACTCCTGTCAAGGTACTATATATTGTGGTCCAAGGGGAAGTGTCCCGAGGACCCGGTCCCGCCGCCCCATAGCCTACCGGGCAGCGCACAAAAAAAGAGTCGAGGAGATGGTATATGCAGATCGCGGCCGACCTGAGGACTCCACAGTCGATTTCCGGGTCGACGACTCTCACGGACGCCGGCACCGCCATCCAGCTCGAGTTTTCGCAGTACAAGATCATCCGCCGCAACGGCGCAGTGGTGGGTTTCGAGCCCGGCAAGATTTCCGTTGCCGCGACCAAGGCGTTTCTTGCCGTTGAAGGTGGGCAGAGCGCAGCGTCTGCGCGAATCAGGGAGCTCGTTGCCGGGCTGACCGACGCGGTCGTGAATGCGTTGGTGCGCCGTCAGCCGGCGGGCGGGACCTTCCATATCGAGGACGTCCAGGACCAGGTCGAGCTCGCGTTGATGCGTTCTGGCGAGCATGAGGTCGCGCGCGCCTATGTGTTGTACCGGGAGAAGCGCGCGGAGGCGCGCGCCCACGAAGCGGCGCAAAAGAGGGCGGCGCCCCAGCCGCAGTTGCATACCATCGAGGACGGCACGCGACGCCCGCTGGACCTGGCGCGTCTCGGGGAGCTGATTGCGTCGGCTTGCGAGGGCCTGGGAGAAACGGTCGATCCCGGGCTGATCCGTGCCGAAACCCTGAAGAATCTTTATGACGGAGTGCCTGCCGAGGAGGTGCGAAAATCCGCAGTCCTTTCCGCGCGCGCACTGATCGAAAAGGATCCGGCCTACAGCTACGTCACCGCGCGGTTGCTCCTGCATATCATCCGCCGTGAAGTTCTGGGCGAGGAGGCGCTGCAAGCGGAGATGAAGAATCGCTATGCGGAATACTTCCCCCTGTTCGTGATGCGAGGCATCCATGCCGAGCTCCTCGATGAGCGCTTGGCCAATTTCGACTTGAAGAAGCTCGGCGCCGCGCTCGATGCATCACGCGATCTCAAATTCGGCTACCTCGGCCTGCAAACGCTCTACGACCGCTACTTCCTGCATATCCAGGGCACGCGCATCGAATTGCCACAGGCGTTCTTCATGCGCGTGGCGATGGGTTTGGCGCTTAACGAGGTCGACCGGGAAGCGCGCGCCATCGAGTTCTACAACGCGCTGTCCTCGTTCCACTTTATGAGCTCGACGCCCACGCTTTTCAATTCCGGCACCACACGCTCTCAGCTCTCGTCGTGCTACCTCACTACCGTGTCGGACGATCTGGATGGAATCTACGAGGCAATCAAGGAAAACGCGCTGCTTGCGAAGTATGCCGGGGGGCTCGGCAACGACTGGACGCCGGTGCGAGCCCTCGGTTCGCACATCAAGGGAACCACCGGCAAGTCCCAGGGGGTAGTGCCCTTCTTGAAGGTGGTGAACGACACTGCGGTGGCGGTCAACCAGGGCGGCACGCGCCAGGGGGCGGTCTGCTCCTATCTGGAAACCTGGCACCTCGATATCGAGGAGTTTCTCGAGCTGCGCAAGAACACGGGGGACGACCGGC